>CANHOY010000013.1 GCA_947462495.1 Bacteroidota bacterium | reverse complement strand
TGCGGGTAATTTATATTTTTCAGCTAAGGCACTTATTAATTTAAATACCACGCCGCAGCCACATAATTCTTTAAATGGATAAGTACAATCTATTTGTTTTGGATTTAAGATGGCCATGGCGGGCGGTAAAATAGCATCGGGTAAATGGTGGTCGCAAATAATAAAGTCGATGCCTAATTCTTTGGCATAAGTAACTAGTTCAATTGATTTGATACCACAGTCCACGGAGATAATTAAATCGATTCCTGTTTGTTTGGCGTAATCAATGCCAATTTTTGAAATGCCATAACCTTCTTTGTATCTATGCGGTATATAATAATCAATGTTGGGAGTGAGCTTCTTTAAAAATTGATATAAAGTAGCTACCGAAGTGGTCCCATCCACATCGTAATCGCCAAACACTAAAATATGTTGATTTTTTTCAACAGCAGTCTCAATTCTGGCAACGGCTTTGTGCATGTCCTTCATTAACCAAGGATCATGTAAGTGTGCTAAGCTAGGGCGGAAGAATTTTTTGGCCGCCTCAAAATCGGATATGCCTCTTTGTACTAATAACTCGCACAGTAGGGGATGAATTTTTAAAGCATCTTGCAATGCTTGCACTTTGGCAGAATCTGCACTTAATATATTCCACCTTTTTTCCATTAAAATTTTCTATCGGTTGTGTATCTCACTAATTCTTCTAGCGCATCTCTGGTTTCGCTTGCTGGAAATTGATGTAATAGGAGTAAGGCTTTGTCACGGTATTCAAACATTTTATTAGTCGCATAATCAATTCCACCATATTGTACCACATGGTCTATTACGAATTTTACTTTGTCTTTATCGTTGTTGTTATTTTTTACGATATAGATAATTTCTTTTTTCAAAGAAGGGGACACTTTTTGTAAAATATGTATTAAAGGAAGTGTTAATTTTTTTTCTTTGATGTCATTGCCGGTGGGTTTACCAATGGCTGCTTCACCATAATCAAATAAATCATCTTTTATTTGAAAAGCCATACCTACATTTTCTCCAAACTCGCGCATTTGCTGAATCACATTTTCATTTTGAGTGACTGAGCTGGCACCCGCGGCACAACTAGAAGCCAATAAAGATGCTGTTTTGCCATTGATAATTTCGTAGTAGATTGATTCATCGAAATTTAAATTTCTTGTTTTTTCTATTTGTAATAATTCTCCTTCACTCATCTTCTTTACAGCAGTAGATAAGATGGTTAAAATGGTAAAATCTTTATTCTCTAAAGAAAGTAATAAGCCTTTGGATAATAAGTAGTCTCCCACCAATACCGCAATTTTATTTTTCCATAAGGCATTGATCGAAAATAGGCCTCTTCTTTCTAAAGCATCATCCACCACATCATCATGTACTAAAGTAGCGGTATGCAAAAGTTCTACTAAAGAGGCGGCTCTATAAGAAGCTTCATTTATTTCTCCATGTAATTTGGCAGATAGTAAAACAAACATGGGACGCATTTGCTTACCCTTGCGTTTTACAATGTATTGCATGATACGGTCTAGCAAGGAAACCCTACTTTTTACTGCTTCTTTGAAATGTTTTTCAAAGAGGTCTAGTTCGGCACCAATCACTTTTTTTGCTAATTCCATGTATACCTGCAATTTATTTTATTTTAAGCAAGAAGCCGTATTTATTTGGCTTTTATACTTATTGATTTAACCTATCGAAATGCAAGGCGCCAAAATTTTGCAGGGAAGATAGTTTTAAGTCGGCAGCCCCCCAATGCTCTAGTTTTAGATGTTCCGCAGAAGGCACCACCACACAGGTCATTCTTGCTGCCTTGGCTGCTATCATCCCATAAAAAGAATCTTCGAAACAGATACAGGCCAGTGGGGAAGTATGCATGGCCGCAGCGCAATCAAGATATACTTGAGGATGTGGTTTCGCAAATGGCAAATGTTGTGCAGAACAACTTGCATGAATGTATTTTCTAATGCCTAATTTATCTTTTACCCATTCTATTAATTCAAGTGGGGAAGAAGTAGCTAAACCCATTTTAAATTCTTTATTGATAAAAAATTCAAAAACATTTTGTACGCCTGGCATTAGTGTAGCGTCTTTATCAATTAGTTCTAAAGCAAGCGTAATAATTTTTTGTTCTGCTCTATCAAATTCAGAAGCAGGCACCTTATTTAAGTGTAACCAATGGGCAACAAATTCCTTTGAACGCAGCCCTGTGGTAAATGCATATTGTTCTTCACTTAATTGAATGCCATATTGTCTAAAAATTTCAGTGGCGGCTTTGTTCCATAAGGGCTCACTATTAATAAGTAAGCCATCTATATCAAAAATAACAGCAGATTTTTCCATGGGATAAAGGTACTATTTGTTGTTTAAACAGTGAAAGGGCAATAAAAATTAATATGCTATCTTGCAGTACAAATTAGCTAGTTAATTATATGACCTTATTGGATCGATTAAAACAAATTCGCATTTTTCGTTCTGTTATATACGGAGTGGTTGGTTTATTTACCTACCCAGGACTTGCTTTATTTAATAATGTAGAGATTGAAGGTGCTGAAAATTTACAAGACCTACCCCATAAAAATGTTTTATTTGTAAGCAACCATCAAACTTATTTTGGTGATGTGATTGCGTTTGTTCATATTTTTTGCGCCGTTAAATGGGGTAAATTTAATAAACTAGGCATCCCGTATTATTTGTTGAATCCATTTACCAATGTATTTTTTGTGGCTGCAGAAGAAACCATGAACAGCAGTTGGTTGACCAGATTATTTAAATTGGGGGGTGCTTTAACAGTAAAAAGAACTTGGAGAGCCGAAGGGACAGATGTGAGCAGAGAAAGAGACGTAGTAGATACGCAAAAAATTGATAAAGCCTTGTCTAAAAGTTGGGTGATTACTTTTCCTCAAGGAACTACCAAGCCTTTTGCACCAGGTAGAAAAGGGACTGCGCATATTATTAAAAACAACTATCCCATTGTTATGCCTGTAGTGATTAATGGCTTTTGGCGTGCTTTTACAAAGAAAGGGCTCACCTTTAAAAAAGTGGGTACTCCTTTAACGGTGCGTTTTAAACCGCCTTTGGTGATTGATTACAACGATACTGTAGAAAATATTTTAAATCAGGTGATGGATGCGATTGAGCAAAGTAAAGAATACATGCTTAAAGGAAAACACCATACCATGAACGAGGCTTAATAAAAACAGCTAAATTTTTTTATTTAGTAATGCGCTTAATCTTTTACAAACAAAGCTTTTAATTCGGTAGCATCATCTGGCTTCATTTTTCCCGCTAATATTAAACGCAATTGTCTGCGACGTAAGGCACTAGCAAAGAACTTTATTTCTTCTTCAGATTCTGGTATAACAGCAGGTACTGCTTTTGGTTTTTTATTTTCATCTAATGCAACAAAAGTAAAAAAGGCTTCATTGCTTAGCTCTCTTGATTGTGAAATCATGTTTTGATTCCAAACTTTTAAATGTATTTCCATTGAAGTAGTAAATGTGCGGGTTACACGAGCTTCAATACAAATCACATTGCCTAATTTAATAGGTGTTTTAAAACTTAAATTATCTACGGAGGCAGTCATACAAGCCGAATTACAATGTTTGGCAGCAGACAAATAGGCTGCTATATCCATCCAGTACATGAGCTTTCCTCCCATTAAATCACCAAAGGTGTTGGTATCGTTGGGCAATACCAGTTCATTCATGGTGGTGAAAGAATCTTTCGCTTTTCTTGCTTCCATACTTTTTAATTGTAGTATAAAGATACAAACTTGTTATAGATTAGTCATTAGTTCGTTTTATATAGTAACGCTTTCCAATTTAGCCAAATAGGCAGGGTCTACCTCAGCGCCTATACCAATGGCATCGCTGATGGTTAAATGCATTCCATTAAATTGAACACCTCCTATTACGGGGTCCACCAAATGCCCAAGAAGGCAGGTGTCCATATCGTAATATTGGATATTTTCCTTGGCCATGGCAAAATGCATTTTGGCACTTAAGGCCAAACGACTTTCTAGCATGCCACCCATCATACAAGGAATTTGATGCGCCATTGCTAGATCATGAATTTTAATGGCTTCGTTAATGCCTCCGCTTTTTGCGAATTTGATATTGATGGAATGACAAGCTTTTTGTTGAATGAGTTTTCTTGCATCATGATGCGTGAAAACAGATTCGTCGGCCATAATTTTTATAGGAGAAGCTTTGCATAAAGCGGGCAACTGGTCGTCGAAGTATTTATGCATGGGTTGTTCGCAAAATTCAATGTCAAAAGGGGCTAATGCTTCCAATACTTTTAATGCATTTTCTGGAGCCCATCCTTGATTCGCATCAATTCTTAATATCGTTTCATTGCCAATGGCTTTTCTAATTTGTTTAATTCTTTCTACGTCTTCTATTGGATCTTTTCCCAATTTTACTTTTATCATCTTCACACCCTGTTGCAGAAATTCAATAGCCTGCTTAGCCATATTTTCTGGGCTATCAATACCAATGGTTAAATCGGTTTCAATGGCTTTTTGTTTTCCTCCTAAGTAGGCATACAATGGCACATTGGCAGCCTTTGCCGCTATATCATATAAGGCCATGTCAAAAGCGCTTTTGATAGTATAGTTGCCTGCAATTACTATGGCTAATTCAGCCAATCTTTCGTTCATGGCCAATGGATCTTTCCCTTTCCAAAAAGCAGAAAAGTCCTTTGCATGATGGTAGCCGCTTAATTGAGTTTCTCCAACAATCATAGGAAAAGCAGAACATTCACCTAGTCCAATAATTCCTTCATCGGTATGTATTTCAATAAATATATTTTGTGCAAAATGCATGGTGCCTGTTGCTATCGTAAAAGGCGTCATGGGTATTTTGTATTGGTAAATTTTCGTTTTTACTATTTTCATAATCTATTTTATTAGATACCTTAAAATTACATTCATTATTTAAACAATTTGAATCCTGTATTGTTATTTGTTAAAACTATTTATGGAACAGTTAAAAAATAAGAATGTATTATTACTAGGGGCAACAGGGGGAATTGGCTCCAATTTGCTTAAATTGTTAAGCAATAGCGGTGCTCATGTTTGGATCGCAGGCAGACAATTAGATAAACTACAAACTTTGTCGCAGGAATATCAAGTACCTAGAGAGCGTATTTTGCAAGTAGATTTAGCCGATGCCCATTCTGTTCAATTATTTATTGAAAAGCTACCCTCCATTTCATTTGATATTTTTATCAATGCGGCAGGCATTGGTATTATTAAGCCATTGGATCAGTTGCAAGCGGAAGAAATGCAATTGTCTTTTCAGGTAAATGTTTTAAGCATTTTTGGAATCGTAAAATCTATTTTGCCTAAAATGATAGAAGTAAAGAAGGGCTTAATTATCAATATTCCAGGCATATTAGGAAAAACACCTATGTCTGGGGCGGCGGCCTATTGTGCAAGTAAATATGCATTAGTTGGGATGATGCATTCTATTAGAGAAGAATTAAAAAGGACTGAAATAAGGATTACTCAGGTTTATTTAGGCGGCGTAGACTCTCCATTTTGGGATACCATCAATTTAAGAGTGCAAAGAGAGAGAATGATTCAAGCTGAAGAGGCAGCTAAGTCTATTTGGTTTTTGTGTCAACAACCAACTTCAGGGGTAGTAAGTGAAATGGTTTTACAACCATTTAATCATCAGGTAATTTAGGTTGCTTATTCCTTTGTGATTTAAGTTTTACTACCGATATTTGCAAAACGAATGAATGTTAGCATGAGTTTATCTTTAGACAATACAAAAAATGCATTTGCATACAAGACCAATGCCGAATTAAGAAGAGCTAATTTTCTATTTTCTATTATCCAAAATTCATTCGTTGTTTCTTTAGCCACAAAGTTTACTCCTTTTTTAATGAAGTCGGGATTGCCAATCAATGGACTAATACGTAGTACCATTTTTAATCAATTTGTGGGAGGAGAAACCTTAGAGGAATCGGCAAGAGTGACTAAGCAATTGGGCTCTTATGGGGTTCAAGTAATTTTAGATTATGGGGTGGAAGCCAAAGAAGGAGAAGACAACTTTGACAACGTTACAGAAAAAATTATAGAAGCTGTTGAATTTGCTGCTACCCAAAAAAACGTTCCTTTTGTGAGTGTTAAATTAACGGGTTTGGCTAGTATGCTTTTATTAGAGAAATTAAATGAAGCGCCAAGAATTAGAAGTGGCATACATGATAGTGAAGCTGATGACGCTGCTTGGGAAAGAGTTAAAGAAAGAATGTATGCTATTTGTGAAGTAGCCAATGAAAAAGGAATTGGTATTTTATTAGATGCTGAAGAAACTTGGATTCAAGACCCTATAGACCGCTTAGCCATTGAATTGATGGCTGTCTTCAATAAAGATAAAGTAGTCGTATACAATACGTATCAATTATACAGGCATGATCGCTTTCATTTTTTAAAGCTCTCTCATAAAATTGCGAAAGAAGGTAAATTTTTATTGGGTGCAAAATTGGTGAGAGGCGCTTATATGGAAAAAGAAAGATTACGCGCTCAAAATAACGGATACGAGTCTCCCATTCATTTGAATAAAGAATTGACCGATCAAGATTTTAATGATGCCGCTGCTTATTGCATTGAGCATAGAGATTCTATGGCATTAATTTTAGCTTCACACAATGAGCGAAGTAATATGCTTATTGTTGATTTAATGGCAAAAAATAATTTAAGCAATAATGATGCAAATGTGCATTTTTCACAACTCTATGGTATGAGCGACCCTATTACATTTAACATGGCCATGGAAGGTTATAATGTAAGTAAATATCTTCCCTACGGTCCCATACAGGATGTTATTCCATATTTAATGCGTAGGGCCGAAGAAAACTCGAGCGTAAATGGTCAAACCAATAGGGAATTGCTTTTAGTTAGGAAGGAATTGGCTCGCCGTAAGTCCAAAAAATGATTTCTACATAAAAGGTATTGGTTGTAAATTGCACTATGCTACAATACCATACTTTAGTACAACACATCATCGATCATGGGGCTGAAAAAACAGACCGAACCGGTACTGGAACCAAAAGTATTTTTGGATATCAGATGCGTTTCAATTTAGCAGAAGGATTTCCCATGGTCACTACCAAAAAATTACATTTGAAAAGCATCATTTATGAATTGCTTTGGTTTTTAAATGGCGACACCAACATTAAATATTTGAATGAAAATGGGGTACGTATTTGGGACGAATGGGCAGATGCCAATGGAGATTTAGGTCCTGTGTACGGAAAACAATGGCGTAGTTGGGAAGGAGCGAATGGAGTGGTGATTGATCAAATTTCAGAACTAATTCAACAAATAAAAAAAACACCCGATAGTAGAAGGCTTATTGTAAGTGCATGGAATGTGGGTGATTTATCTAAGATGGCTTTAATGCCCTGTCACAATATGTTTCAGTTTTATGTAGCAGACGGAAAATTAAGTTGTCAATTGTACCAACGAAGCGCCGATGTTTTTTTAGGTGTGCCATTTAATATTGCTTCCTATGCTTTATTGACCATGATGATTGCATCTATTTGTGATTTAGAATATGGCGATTTTGTGCACAGTTTTGGTGATGTTCATTTATACAATAATCATATTGAGCAAGCGAATCTTCAATTGTCAAGAACGCCTTTCCCTTTGCCTACTATGAAAATAAATAAAGGAGTAAAAGATATTTTCTCTTATCAATTTTCAGATTTTACTTTAGAGAATTATCAATCTCATCCTAGTATTAAAGCACCGGTAGCGGTATAAAATTTTTCAAATGAATATTACCCTAGTTGCAGCAGCTTCCGAAAACAATGCCATTGGCTTAAACAATCAATTGTTATGGCATTTGCCTAAGGATATGCGGTTTTTTAAAAATACTACCTGGGGTATGCCAATTTTAATGGGACGTGCTACTTTTGAATCTATGGGTAGTAAGCCATTGCCCGGCAGATTAAACATCGTACTTACAAGAAATAAAAATTGGAAAAGTGAAGGAGTGATGGCGGTGAATACTATGGAACAAGCAATAGATTTGGCCAATAAATATAATTATTTAGAATTGCTGGTCATTGGTGGTGGGCAAGTATATGAGATGGCTTTACCAATGGCTAATAAAATTTGGTTAACAAGAGTGCACTGCACTTTACAAGGGGATACCTATTTTCCAACATTAGGAGCAGATTGGGAAAGAATAAGTTTAGCAGCGAATGTAGCGGACGCTAAACATATTTATGCTTTTGATTTTGAATGTTGGCAAAGGAAGTAAAATGAAATACAACAAACTCACTATTCTTCTTAAATATATTTTGTATTTATTTAAGGCTTCCAATGGACGAGGCCATGGCATTCATTCTCCTTTCGTGTTTTCATTTATCAAAAAAGTATTAAACACTACCACTAAAGGAGATGGGGTTAATGAAATTGAAAACT
This sequence comes from Bacteroidota bacterium, assembly GCA_947462495.1. Lineage (GTDB taxonomy): Bacteria > Bacteroidota > Bacteroidia > Chitinophagales > Chitinophagaceae > Sediminibacterium. The sequence goes on along the minus strand of CANHOY010000013.1, from coordinate 9,231 downwards.
ATCGAGCGGAGATATTAAATAATAAGAGAGAAATTAATATAGTCGACTTGGGTGCGGGTGCCATTAGGCAGACAAATAAAACAAAGAAAATTTCGGCCATTGCAAGAGGCTCTTTGAAATCTAAAAAGTATAGTACCCTTTTAAATAGGATTGTTGCTTATTATAAGCCTAGTTCTGTTTTAGAAATGGGTACTTCTTTTGGCATTACCACTTGTTATTTAGCTCAAGCAATGCCTGGTGCTAATATAGTAACCATGGAGGGGGCTCCTGCTATTGCCAAGGAGGCATTGAATACTTTTTCTAAGTTAGGTTTTCAAAATATTCAATTATTAGAAGGAGATTTTGATAAGAGCTTACCGCTTTATTTTAATACGTTATCAAGTATTGGTTTAGCGTATGTTGATGGAAATCATAGTTACGAGCCAACGATGCGTTATTTTAATTTACTTTTAACTAAATCGAATCAGGATACTATTTTTATTTTTGATGACATTCATTGGAGTAAGGAAATGGAAATGGCCTGGAAAGAGATTAAAGAAGATCAAAGAGTGTCCCTTACTATTGACTTGTTTTACATTGGAATTGTTTTTCTAAAAAAAGAAAACAAGGAAAAAGAAAATTTTATCATTAGATTTTAAATCCATAATAGCATTGTTACCACATTCATTCATAGCTTCTTTACAAGGTTTACCTGGTTTTGATCAGGAGGCATTTGTAAAAGCACATGAACAACAGGATCAGCTTACTTCCATTCGGTTTAATCAATTCAAGCCTTTTGTAATACAAGAGCATCCTTATTTTAAAGAACTAGCGCCAATGTATTGGTGCAGTCATGGTTATTATTTAAAACAACGTCCTTTATTTGTAGTAGACCCATTGTGGCATGCAGGTGCTTATTATGTGCAAGAGGCCAGTAGTATGTTTTTACAATATATTCTGGAACAAATTACACCCCATCCATCGCCATTGAAAGTGCTGGATTTGTGTGCAGCACCTGGGGGTAAAACAACTTTATTAGCCAATTACTTTCACAATGGATTAGTGGTGGCCAATGAAACTATTAAACCAAGGAATGCAATTTTAGTAGAGAATCTAACCAAATGGGGGGCAGACAATATAGTAGTGACTCAAAATGATCCTGCTCATTTTAAAGCGGTTCCTGATTTTTTTGATGTGCTCATGATTGACGCACCTTGTAGTGGTAGCGGTTTATTTAGAAAAGATCCTGAAGCAATAGCGCACTGGAGTGAACAAAGCGTGCAACATTGCAGTACTCGTCAATCAAGAATTGTAGAAGATAGTATGGATTGCTTGAAGGAAGGTGGCTATTTAATTTATTCCACTTGTTCTTATTCTTTGGAGGAAGATGAAATGATGATGGATCATATTGCTTCTAAGTCGGGGATGAAAAATGTACTTATTAAATTACCTGCTGAATGGAATATTATTCCAACTTTTAGCAAGGAACATCAATGTCAAGGTTTTAGATTTTATCCAGATAAAGTAAAAGGAGAAGGCTTTTTTATTACTGTTTTTCAAAAAGAAACATCATCTACAAGTGGATATTATGATACAAAATCAAACAGTATTCCAGTTTCAAAAAAAGAAATGGAAATACTGAGTCATCATTTTACTGTTCCACAAAATTATAATTTCATCAATCATCAAAATAGCATCATTGCCTTGTCTCAATTATTTGCATCTGAATTAAATGCGTTGATGAATCACTTGTACATTAAAAAAATGGGTTTGACTATAGGGGAGATTAAAGGACCCGATTTGATTCCCGCGCATGCTTTGGCCATGAGTACTTGGTCTAATTTGCCCTATCAGGAAATGGAAATAGACGAAGCCACAGCTTTGCAATATTTAAGAAGGGCAGATTTACATTTACCTCAGGGAAAAGGCTGGCATGCCATTACCTATAAAAACATACGACTTGGTTGGGCAAAATTATTGCCCAATAGGTCGAATAATTACTATCCTAATGAGTGGAGAATATTGAATTACTAGTACTTATACATTTAATTTAATATAATATATAATTTTAATAATTTCTTTGCATTTGCTTTTTGTACCTTTGCCGGATGCGTCAAAAACTACTTTTATTGTTTTGGTTAACCTTGGGCTTATTAGCGCAAGCGCCAACCTATGCTAAGGTAAAGACGTCAGGTAAGAAAAAAGCTAAACATAGCACGCATGCGAAAGTAAAAAGGACCAAAAAACATTCAAGTGTAGCCTCCTTAGGAGCCAAGAGACATTCCAAGAGAAGTAAAAAGCACAGGGGTAGAAAAGTATTTGTTTATGTACCCAAAGATCAGGCGCCCATTGAAATGATTGCTCAAAACAAAGAAAAAATTAGAGTAAGTGACAGTGTGCACAATTCTTACATCAAATTAGAAAAGAATGAAATTGAAGAAGGCTATTTTGCTGGAATGTTTTCAAAGCAAAAAAAGATAGCTTCTTTTGAAACACTAGAAGGAACTGCTTCTGTTTTTAAAAGTGTAAGTGGATGGGAGGATAAAAAGTTTTACCTCCTGACCAATGAGTTGCCTATTGGAACTATTGTTCGAATTACGACTTCCGATTTAAAAAGTATTTGTGCTAAAGTAATTAGTGCATTGCCCGATGTGAGCAACTCCATTCAATATCGATTGAGTGATGCGGCTGCTGCTATATTGGGAATTACTAATAAGACATTCAAGATTTCTGTAACCTATTAATGTATTGTATGAAATGTAAATTATTGAGTTGTCTTATTTTAACGACAACAGTATTGATTAGTTGTGCTCAGAATAGTGCCAAAGAGGCTATTACATTAAATGCAGGCGATTTTAAAGAAGCTATTTTGAAAAAAGGAGTACAAGTGTTAGATGTGCGCACTGCTGCCGAATTTAATGGAGGACATATTGAACATGCATTACAAGCCAATTGGTTGGATAAGAAAGAATTTGCAGATCGTACACAGCACTTAGATAAATCAACACCTATTTATGTTTATTGCCAAGCAGGTGGAAGAAGCGCCTCTGCACAAAATTATTTAAAAGAGCAAGGCTATAACGTTATTAATTTGGAGGGCGGTATGAGCAATTGGAAAATGAATAATTTCCCCGTAGAAGGAAATGGAGATAAACCTCAAATGCGATTAGTTGATTTTGAAAAAATAGTTGCATCCAATGAATATGTTTTAGTAGACGTGGGTGCTGATTGGTGTCCGCCCTGTAGAAAAATGTTACCTGTATTAGCCGAGTTAAAACAAAAACCAGCGCATCCTTTTTATTTTTTAGCAGTAGACGGAGGCAATGATATCGATGTGATGAAATCTATACACAGCGATGCTTTGCCGACTTTTATTGTATATAAAAACGGTAAAGAAATTTGGAGAAATCAAGGGATTACCGATTTAGCTACATTGAATGCTGCTTTGAAATAATCGAGAGCCTAAGAGTATTGATGAATTATATAATAGAGGTTTATACTTTTCGATACCCTCTTAAGAAATCTACAATAGGCATTCTTTTTTTACCCTCCCATTGAATATCATTTAATCCTAGGTAGCCATTGCTACATGCAATTTTTGCAAAGGTTTTTCCATCAGTTACCAAGGTTCCAATGGTTTCGCTTGGATTTTCTTGAAGGATGTAGGTAGAAAATAATTTCACCACTTTCCCATCTATTTTTGTAATCGCACTAGGGAAAGGAGCCAGCCCCCTTACTAAATTATGAATTGATTGTACGGTATCGTTCCAGTTAATTTCTCCATCTTTTGTAAATAACTTTGGAGCATGTTTTAATAATGTTTCGTCAATGGTAGTGGATTGTGGAACTGCTTTGATGGTGTTGCTTACTAATCCTGATACCGTTTTGATAAGTAATTTAGCACCTACCTCCATCATGGTGTCATGTAATTCTCCTGCGGTCATATTCTCAGAAATGGGAATTTTATCTTGAAGTAAAATAGCCCCTGTATCAATGGCATGTTGTAATTGAAATGTAGTAACACCAGTTTCTTTTTCTCCATTGATAATGGCCCAATTAATAGGGGCTGCTCCTCTATATTGAGGCAATAAAGATCCATGTACATTTAAGGTACCCATGGGTGGCAATGACCAAATAATTTCAGGCAGCATTCTAAAAGCTACAACTATTTGTAAATCGGGTTGCAAATCTTGTATGGCTTTTAAAAATACTGGAGATTTTAATTTTTCTGGTTGTAATACGGTTAAATGATTGGCCAAAGCAAATTGTTTTACTGCACTTTGTTGCATTTGCATTCCTCTACCCGCTGGTTTATCAGGGGCGGTCACCACCGCCACCACATTCATTTTAGCAGCTAATAATGCACTTAAGGAAGCCACTGCAAAAGCGGGAGTACCCATAAAAATGATCCTTGGTTTTTTGTCCATAGTGCAAAGTTAGTTTATCTGCCATAATTATGTACTTTTGCCCTTTGCACCCTAGGTGCCTTCATTAAAATAAACAATATGCAACAAGTAAAAAATGGTGATACCATTCAAGTGCATTATCACGGTACTTTAACTAGTGGTGAAACATTTGACTCTTCAACAGGCCGAGCTCCTCTTGAATTTGAAGTAGGAACTGGAATGGTAATTCCAGGTTTTGACAGTGGGGTTTTAGGTATGACAGTGGGGGAGAAAAAAACAATTCATATTCCATTTTTGGAAGCTTATGGGCCTAAACAACCAGAAATGATTGTTGAGTTTCCAAAAGCACAGTTTCCAGCGGATTTAAATCCTACAATTGGAATGGCATTGACAATGAACAATGGTCAAGGTCAACAATTTCAAGTAACGGTGGTAGAGGTAAAAGAAGAAGTGGTGGTATTAGATGCGAATCATTCCTTAGCAGGTCAAGACTTAACTTTTGATTTAGAATTGGTGAATATAGATTCCCCTTCAAAAATAATAATGCCTTAAAAGGCTTTGTTCATTGTATAAAATGTCCCGTATACTTATTAAGGTGTCGGGACATTTTTATTACCTTTAAGCATGGCATTACAAGCATTACAAGTGGCGGATCGTTTATTACGCTATGTTCAAATAGATACTCAAAGTGATCCTTATTCTGGCAGCTTTCCTTCTACCGAAAAACAAAAAGATTTATCAAAATTATTGGTAAAAGAATTAATAGAAATGGGTGTGAAAGAGGCTACCATGGATGAATTTGGATATTTGATGGCAACCATTCCGGCCACGCATCAAAAACAAGTACCCGTTGTTTGCTTTTGTGCACATGTAGATACAGCTCCCGATTGCAGTGGTTCGTTTGTGAAACCCATCTTGCACGAAAATTTTAATGGGGAGCCAATTATTTTGCCCGATGATCCTTCGCAAATAATCACCATTGCAGACTATCCTTACTTAAAAAATTTTATTGGAAAATCAATCATTACTGCCTCAGGAAAAACATTGTTGGGGGCAGATGATAAAGCGGGCGTAGCTATTATCATGGAAATGGCTAGTTATTTAATGAAAAATCCAACAATAGAACATGGTACTATTAAATTGTTATTTACCCCTGATGAAGAAGTAGGTAGAGGCACAGATTATTTAGACTTAAAAAAATTAGGGGCCGATTTTGGTTATACTTTGGATGGGGGCGAATTGGCTAGTTTTGAAATGGAAACTTTTAGCGCCGACGGTTTAATTTTAAATATTCAGGGTGTGATTGCACATCCGGGTGCAGCGAAAGGGGTAATGCAAAATGCTATTAAAATTGCAGCAGCCATTGTTGCTGCTTTGCCAAAAAACGAATGGAGTCCCGAACATACGGAAGGACGTGTTGGTTTTATTCATCCCAATCAAATAACGGGAGGTGCCGAAATGGCGCGCATCGAATTTTTAGTTCGTGATTTTGATACCGCTCAATTAAAAGTACACGCTGAAAGATTATATACAATTGCGCAAGAAGTAATTACAAATAATGCAGATTTCTCCAAAGCAACCGTGACCATGGAAGTGAAAGAACAGTACCGTAACATGAGAGAAATTATTGATCAACATCCTTTGATTGTAGAAAAAGCTTTAGAAGCCTATGGTTTAGTTGGATTAACGCCCATTGTGACACCCATTAGGGGCGGGACAGATGGCAGCAGAATGAGTTTTTTGGGCTTGCCCACGCCTAATATATTTACGGGGATGCAAGCTATTCATAGCAAGCATGAATGGATTGGAGTCTCCGATATGGAAAAAGCGGTGGAAGTATTGGTTAAATTGGTGGAAATAATTTAACCAATTGATAGTTATTCACATCCATTCATTTTTAAATAAAACCGGCTAACTTTAAAAAATAAATTTAACACCATGTTGTTTCTACTTCAAGTTACAGATGATAAAATATCTTTATTGAGTTTATTGCAGAAAGGAGGGTGGATTATGTATCCATTGTATTTGCTTTTAGTAATAGCTATTTTTGTATTTATCGAAAGGTTATTGGCCATAAAAAAAGTGGGTACTATCGACCCTAAATTCATGCTTATTGTTAAGGATAATATTTTATCTGGAAATATAGAAGCGGCCAAAAGTATGGCTAAGAGTGTTGACAGCCCAGTAGCTAAAATGATTGAAAAAGGGATTATTAGAATTGGCAAACCAATTGATGCTATAGAAAAAAGCATGGAAAATGTAGGAAAGCTTCAGATGTATTCAATGGAGCGTAATTTAAACATCTTGTCATTAGTAGCGGGGATTGCTCCCATGTTTGGATTTTTAGGAACCATTATAGGAATGGTCCAGTTATTTTATGGTATTGCTTCTACTGGAGAATATACTTTAAATACCATTGCAGGTGGTATCTATACTAAAATGATTACTTCAGCAACAGGTTTAATCATTGGATTGATTGCTTATGTTGGGCATAATTATATTTCCACACAAATAGATAAAGTAGCTAATAAAATGGAAACAGCAAGTGCTGATTTTTTAGATATTTTACAAGATTCAACTCATTCTTAATTTTACTTTAATGAATTTAAGAAAACGATTAAGAAATTCGCCCGAAGTACATACCGGTGCATTAAATGATATTTTGTTTATTTTATTATTGTTTTTTTTAATTGTTTCTACCTTGGCTAATCCCAATGTTATTAAAGTGTCCAATCCAAAATCTGAAAGTGATACCAAAGCAAAGCAAACCGTGGTGGTAACTATTGACAAAGACCAAAATTTATTTATTGGGTCTACGCCGGTATCTATTGAGGCTTTGCCATTAGAATTAAAAACTTTTTTGTCTAAAGAAACTGATAAACCTTCTGTGGTGATAAACGGGGACAGCGTTGCCAAATTGGGTGTAACCATTAAGGTGATGCAAATTATAAAGTCTTTAGGGGCTACACCAGTAGTGGCTGTCAATCCAGCACAATAGTTAATTATTTTAAACTGGCCCTTATCATTCTATTTTTCCCAAAACTATCTCTTTTAATTTCTGCGTGAAAATGCATTTCGTCTAGTAGGTTTAGTAGAGCTTTTCCTTGATCGTAATGAATTTCAAAAAATAGTTGTCCCTTGGGAGATAGTTGTTTTTTTGCTAGCTGTGCGATGGTTCTATAAAAAAGCAGTGGATCTTCATTAGAAACATATAAAGCAATTGCAGGCTCGTAATTTTTTACTTGTTCCTGCATATTTTCTTTTTCTCGCATGGGGATATAAGGCGGGTTGCTCACGATGACATCGAAAGTACTAGGAAGGATGGCATTGGCTAGAATATCTTGTTCTAACCAATTAACACTTGCATTTAAATGTGCTGCATTTATTTTAGCGACTTCTAAAGCTTCTTTGCTAATATCTAATCCGCTAACACTACATTGGGGTAAAGCATTTTTAAGAGAAATGGCAATGCAGCCAGATCCAGTGCCTATATCCAATAACTGAAGTGGCTTGCCTATGATATTAGCGTAATCTACCACCCATTCTACTAATTCTTCTGTTTCGGGTCTGGGTATTAAAACATGTTCATTCACTTGATACGAGACACCCATAAACCAAGCTTTACCTAAAATGTATTGAATGGGTTTGTCATTAAGTAATTCTTGGCTGTACTCATTGAATTTTTTGATTTGTAATTCGGTGAGTGGGGTGTTGATCTCAACAACTTGTTGAACTCTATTCCACCCAGTTACTTCTTCAATAAGCATACCTAGTAAACTATTTAGTTCAATCGCATCAATTTTATTACTGAGTAATTCTTTGATGGTTAATTTTATTTCAGCTAAAGTCATACTGCAATGTTACAAATGATTAGGCATTATGAACTAGCTTTGGCCTTAATATTATATTTAGTGTCATTTTAATGGATCCCGAATTTTATTATACTATAGAACAACCCGCTATGGCGGAGTTAAAAGAAAGAGGCAGTCGTTTTTTAGCGTATTGTTTCCCTGTAGAGTCGATCGACATTTGCAAAAAACATATCGCTGCTTTGAAAAAAGAACACCCCAAGGCAGTACATTACTGCGTGGCATATCGTATGGGCATCGAAGGTCTTATTTTTAGGGTAAGTGATGATGGCGAACCGGCTGGCTCCGCAGGTAGACCCATTTTAGGCCAAATAGATAGTAAGCAACTCACCAATGTATTGGTGGTAGTAGTAAGGTATTTTGGTGGCACTTTGTTAGGGGTGCCTGGTTTAATTAATGCTTACAAGACAGCTACTTCGTTAGCCCTTCAGTTAACACCGATGGTTCAAAAAGCGGTAGCGCTGAATTATGAATTAAATTTTGACTACCATCAAATGAATGAAGTAATGATGATTGTGAAACAATATCACTGTAATGTTCTTTACCAAGAAGCACAATTGTTTGTTCAATTAAAATTAGGTATTCCGAAACACCGATTGGAAGAAGTCTTAAATAAACTTAATGAATTACGCGATCTGCGTATTGAGCTAGTGAGTAAATAAATCAATCAATCAAAATAGATTTTTAATACGAGTTGTATTAATATTTGTAAAAACCTTCTCCTGTTTTAATGCCTAATTTCCCCGCTGCTACCATATTTACAAGCAATGGACATGGTGCATATTTTGTATTATTAAATCCTTCCTGCATAATGACTAAAATATTTTTACATACATCTAGTCCAATATAATCCGCTAATTGTAAAGGCCCCATGGGGTGGGCCATGCCTAATTTCATGATTTGATCGATGGTGGCAGCATCACTTACACCTTCAGATAAAGCATAAATAGCTTCGTTAATCATGGGCATCAAAATTC
>CANHOY010000012.1 GCA_947462495.1 Bacteroidota bacterium | reverse complement strand
TTGGCTTCCTTATGTGGTTTAGAAAAAGGCATCGAATGGAAAAGCGAAATTGAAATTGAACACGCATTAAAAAAAATTATTTTAATGCAAGCAATGACTCTATTCATAGGAGGTATTCCCATGTTATTTTATGGAGATGAATTGGCCTACACTAATGACTATAGTTATTTAAAAGAAGCAGGCAAAAGTTATGACAATAGATGGATGCATCGACCAATTATCGATTGGAATAAAAATGAAAAAAGAAATGAAGTAGGTAGCTATGAAAACACCATTTTTACAGCTACAAAAAAAATGATTGCCCTTCGTAAATCACTTGCTATACTTAGTGATTTAAAAAACATGAATTGGATGCCACCGCATAATATTCATATTGCTGGGTTTGTAAGAACTCTTAAAAATAAAAAACTGTACTGCGTATTCAATTATAAAAATGCTGCTTCCTTTCTTACCTGGTATGCTTTCAAAGAACAGGGTGAGCGTCCATCGGTTTTACATGACCACTGGACGGGTCAAGATTTTAAAGTAGGAAATGATCACGAACACTTTGTCTTAGCACCTTATAGCTTTGCTATTTTAGAAACTACTGAATAAAAAAAGTCCCGAATATTCAGGACTTTTTTAACCTATCACTAAAGATGGAATATTTTTAAAATTTATAGCCAAACCCTATGTTAATACTATAATTTGCAAAAGCAGCATCGCCTCTTGCAAATGTTTTGGTGTCATTGGTTCTTAATATATCTGGATAGCTTTGAGGTCTTTCATTTCTCACTGCAATAGGGGTATATAAATAAAAGATTAATTTTTTATAGCTATAATTAACTCCTGGCTCAATAGCTAATACCGAACCAGGTCTTCTAAATCCTGTATTGTCGCCAATTAAATCATTGGCAGGAATACACTCATATCTTCCACCTAAAGAAATAGTAAGAGCATTACGAGTCCAATTGGTTCCAGTTCTTAATAAATATTGATCTGGGATGCTCATTACATTGGAAGTGTATTTAATAGCGGTAGCAGTAGGAACCCCTCCTCTTGCAGTACTTACTCCATTATTGCCCATTGGATTAATTAAGTAGTAAGCATTCCCATACAAACTCCAAGTATTATCAATGGCTCTAAAACCATTTAATTCTAAAGTCATACCCCAACCACCATCACCTAATTGAATGGATTGGTCCACAGGCCCTTCACGAGTAGCCGTAGTAGTATAATGAAATTGATCGGTTGCTTTATAATTTCCGGTAGGTAGTTTGATTCCTATTCCTCCTAATAAATTTCCTTTATTGCCCTCTTTGGGTGCAATGATCCACTTGTAAGCAGTGAATCTTATATCTCCAATACCTTGAGAATAGGTAGTATACCTTGGATTTCCTTTTACATTACTTACATGCTCATACAAAGAAGATCGCTCATTGTACAATAAAGGTAAATACATACCAATACTCCATTGCTCATTTATTTTGCGAACTAGAGAAATATCTAAGGCGCGGCTAAAATTTCTAACATCGGTGCCTTCTTCAACGCGCTGTTTTTGTTCGTCGGTCCCATTAAAATGTCGATAGGACTTAAAATAACGACCACTCACATTTAAATCCCATAGAGAGCTGTCTTTCATGGCTGTCATTCCATCATGTTGCATTCCATCATGCATCATACCTGCATGTTGCATGGTATTTAATCCTCCAACGGTTCTAATGGCTACACAACCTTGCGCACCCGCTTGCGCGTAAAAGGTCAATATAATAAGAGTGAAAACTAAATATTTTGACATGCCAAAAAATAGGTTTTGAGCTATTTCATTGGCAAAATAAAAGAGAAATGATGAGAAATAATTAAAAATGAATAGAAATAAAGTTAAATATTTCCAAAATCGTTACTTCTTCATTTTTAAATGCGACACGACCCAATTGCCTACTAGCTTGCCTTGGGCGGTGCTTGTAATACATGAATTGTGAAAGTGTAAGCCTCCATAAAAACGAGCCCAATTATTTTCTTCTGCAGCTTGTCTAAAAGAGGTAAATTTTCTATTAGCAATTCCAAATTCTAATTCAGTAGAATCGGTATATGAAAAATTATCACCATACACGCTAGTTAAAGCTTCTGCAGCCGAAGAAGAAATGGTTGAATGTCCGCAAGTATATTCTGGGAAGGCGGGTGTTTGTAATAGTGGCCTCCAATTAGGATCAAAATATTTATTGATCACTGTTTCGGGGCGAATAGTATTAAAGGCATACTTCGCATCCCAACAATGAATAAAGGCATCAAATAAAGCAATAGCTGTTTTAGCAAATGCATAAGTGGCTGTATTAAAATCTTGACCTGCTGTTTTATTGGCAATACCCACTACACTCATCCAATGACCAGGAGGAGAGAACTTTTTAGTACTAAACATAGCATGTCCAGCAATATTCATCTTAAATGGATTGTCATCCCAAAAATTAGCAATATGTTTTTGTTCTTCTGTTAAACTATCTACTGCATTTTTTACCATCATCACATTTTTATAATATTCACTATTCTTGTCAGTCACATTAAAAGTAGGGGGCGCAATGGGTCTAAATTGATTGGCACTATCCAATACCATGGTTCTGATTTCCATCCAATGAGGTTCTGCCGCAGATGCATACATAGGAGGTGTGGGCACCCATCTACCTGGAATATCTTTGACCGTATATTTTTCTGCACTTCTTGTTTGTGCATAATGATCTTTTTTACTCCACACCATAATAGCTCCACCTACTTTTTTTGCATAAGCTTCAGAAGCTTCTATCATCTTACTGGACATGCCATGTGCCTTCACTAATTGGTGTAAACTATCAGTATACGCTTTCATACTTCCTTCTGGAAAAGTGACCGCTTCTCCCACCATGCAATAAGCAACAATGGACGCATAAGGAAAATCAATATTGGCAGTATCTTCTGGTGCAGGAATCGCTTCTAAATTTTTTAATTGCCCTGCAAGACTTTGATATTGACTAGGCGATCCAGCAGCAGTTACTTCATAGCCTGCGATGGCTGCATAAGCATAATTTCGCGAAGCAACTATAGGGCTAAAATTATTACCCATCACTACTTGATTTAGTTCATGCACTGTATTGGCATACAAATCTGGATTGTGTGTTATGGTTTTATAATCAGATGCCGTATTACATGCATATTGAAATAAGAAAAGGATAAATAAAAATTTGCTATTTTTCATAAAATGAAATGGCTAATTGGTTGAAAAATAAAAAGCGATACGCTTAATAAAAAACTGGTAAAATAACTATTAAAACAAGAGTAAAAATTTACCAGCTTTTAAACAAGACTGAATCGTTGTTCCTAGCAAAAATAAGACAATTCTTACCAGAAATAAGTTTAATATTTTTAATATTTCTTACTTCTCCTCCAATTAATAATCCTGATTTATTGGCATTGGCCAATTGAAATTGATTGGGACTTTTCCCCAATAACAAAGTGCTATAACCCGCATCATACCTGCCTTCATAGGGCAATACCCCATATAAATTTCCCGCAGCCACCACATCTAAAATATGATCTTTGTCATAGTCTTGTACAGCAAAACTATAAATGGGGTACCACTGCAATTCATAAGGTAATTTATTGTTGCTAAAAAAACCTTTAGCAGTATGCATCAAAACAGAAGAGGATAAGGTATGTACTTTAAATTGAATCGCCTGCACTAATTGTTTACCAAATATTTCATCCATATTCTTACCTGCCATATCTGCGTAATTAAAAAACTTCTTTCTTATAATTGCTGGTAACTGTTTTTCAATTTCATCTTTACCTAAAAAATTATAATACTTTCCTTGCTTCTCCACTGCCAATAATTGATCCAACTTCCCATTCTTATCTAAATCTTCTACATATAATTTTAATGGGAATGATTCACTCGCTGTAAGTTTTGAATTTTCTCCTAAATTTCCTAGTAAAAAATCATCCCATCCATCTCCATTTAAATCGGCTGCCTGAATAGTATTCCATAATCCACTGGTATTTTCTAAATGCAAGCTACTGGTTACATTCTCTAGTTTTTTTCCTTGGATGTTTTTAAAAATGGTAACGGGCATCCAATGTCCCACTATAATTAAATCATGGTAACCATCATGATCATAGTCGTTCCAAACTGCATCTGTCACTAAACCAATATGATCCAGAGAGGGTGCAAATTTTTCAGGCGCTTTTGAAAAATGTCCTTTTCCGTCATTAATTAAAAGATGAGAATTTGGAATGCTACCATAACTATTAGCCACCACCCTGCCGCCAATAAATAAATCCAAATCACCGTCATGATCGATATCTGCGGCTATGGCTACCGATTTATTCCCCTTCAATTGTATGAAATTAGTGGCTTTTGTAAAATTACCTTTCCCATCATTCAAATACAATCTGTCTTCTGTGTTTTCTATTTCTGATTCATTACCTCCACTTACTACATATAAATCAAGATCCTTGTCACCATCTGCATCAAAAAATAACGCATTCACATCTTCCAAAGCTATATCTTCATTAAATGTCTTTTCGCTAGACGAAATAAATTGGCCGCTGCTTAATTGAATAAATAGCTTTCCTGCCTGACCTTTGGCACCCCCTATAAAGAAGTCTTCTATACCATCTCCATTCACATCCCCTATTACTACTTTAGGGCCTTGCGTTGAAACCATACTTGGAATAAATGCCTGACTACTAAAATCGTTAAAATCGTTTTCCTTATGGGTATAAGGAATTTTTATTTTTTCAGTGATGTCTGTGAAAATTGGTTTGTCTTTTTCAAGAATATCTTTAACCTGATTTGCAGATGGAATGGCATTGGCATAAGAAATAACTAATCGTTGATTTGATTTTACATTTTGTAGTATTTGTGTCTTACCATCGGGCCAAATAATTTCCACCAATTCAATCACACTGTCCTTTCCTGTTCCAAAATGTATATTTTGCAAAGAGGCGCTTTCAAATCCTTTTGTAGCAGTTAGGTATCCAAATTGAATGCCCTTCCCTTGTTGTATTTTTACCTTGGTTCCAATACCGCTTTTATTTTGCGAATCTCCTTGTAAGAAAATATCTAAATAATGATTCCCTAAACTTTGATTGGAATTATTTTTATACAACATGGCCGGGCCATTGATGGCATTGACCACCATATCTAAATCTCCATCATTGTCCAAATCTGCTGTGGCAGCCCCATTGAAGAAGCCTTGCTCTGTGATGCCCCAATCCTTAGTTTTGTCACTAAATTGTAAGCTAGACGACCCTTTGTAAATAAAATTGTTCAACTTACCTTCTGGCATTTTTTGTATCGATGTCAAATTAGATGCGCGACTGGTGTCGTTGGCATTTTTTGCAGAATAAAAATTAATGAAATCTAAATTATTAGGACGGCGAACAATTCCATTGCTTACAAATAAATCCTTAATACCATCATTATCAAAATCGGCTGCGAGCGGAGACCAACTCCAATCGGTGGAAGCAATACCAGCGTACAAAGCAATATCGCTAAATTGCAACCCATTACCTAGATTTAATTGTAGGCCGTTTCGAGAATATTGATGATGATAACCGTAGGATAATTTAAAATTATAAATATCTAATGGATCATCAGAAAAACTTGACTTAATTGTTTTCTCATCTGGAGCCAACATGTCTAATGTGATAATATCCAACCAGCCATCATTGTTCATATCCTCAATGGCACTGCCCATCGAAAATCGACTTTCATGCCCAAAGGCTTCTTTATTGATTTCAGAGAAACTTCCATTTTTATTATTGATATAATAATAATCGTTTTCATGAAAATCATTGGAAACATAAATATCATCCCAGCCATCATTGTTTACATCTGCTACCGCCACATTCAAGCCATAGCCAATGACACTACTATAGATACCTGCTTGCTTAGTAACTTCTCTGAATTTAGGCTGACTGCCTTTGCTGTCATTTTGAAAAAGCTTATCTCCACTAGCTTCATCTACCGTATTTCGAATGGATGCATTGCCATAGCTTCGATTAGAATGTACTGAATGATTGACTAAAAATAAATCCAGATCCATGTCGTGATCATAATCAAAAAATACAGCTTGTGTATTAAAACCTAATAAGTCTAAACCATATTCATGTGCCTGCTCTGAAAATTGTATCCTCTTTTCACCATTGGGTAATGTAGTTTCTCCTTTATTAATAAATAATTCATTCCTACCCGTAAAACTTTTATAGGCGCCTACTTCTGATACATAAATATCTAATAATCCATCATTATTAATATCTACCAATGTAACCCCCGTTTTCCAATTTCCACTTCCACGCACACCGGCAGTCGAAGTGATGTCTTCAAATTTAAAATTGCCTTTATTTAAATACAGCTTATTAGATTCTTGATTAGAGGTAAAGTAAATATCTACTAGCCCATCGTTGTTAAAATCGCCTAGAGCCACGCCACCGCCATTGTAGTAATATAAATAATCTAAGATATTAAGCGAATCAGTATCATTGACTCTATTTTGAAAATCAATCCCTGATTCACTTTTGGAGACAGCAGTAAATAAGGTGGTTGGCTTCGTATTGCACGAAAAAAATATACTTGTAACAAATACAATAAAGAATAAATGTATATACCTCATTGTAAGTATAGTTATTGGCTTAGTAGTATTCAAAACACAGTTATAAATTTCCTTTTTTCAACTCTTTAATCTTAATTGTTCGATAGAAAATTTCCGCCCCTTCAGATTGCACTAAAATTCTACCATCTTTACGGCTCGGATTTTTTGCATCATTTACCTTGATGCCATTCACGAAATAAGTTATATCGCCATTGTTTACTATAATTTCTACTTTATTCCATTGGCCTGTTGGCAACTCCCCATCAGCTTTCTTCATGACTCTGTAGTAATCTGTAGGTGGAGTTCGACGTCCGTCTATTTCTACAGTAGCGCTATCAATTAGCCATATATCACCTAAATCTCTTTCTTGAATTTGACATTCAACGCCCCCTGGCCAAACTTTATCTATAGTGGTTGGGGGTATAGCAAAAAGAATACCATTATCTCTCTTGGTGGTATCCGTATCTCTAGGAGGAAATTTTTTAGTACCCCATTTAAATTCAACAATCATATCAAAATTTTCATACACTTTATCCGTCATGATATAGCCAAACTCTTTCCCTGAAATATGCAATAAATTATTCTCTATTTTAAAAACTGCTTCAGGATCATAATTCACTCCCTTAGTTTTTAAAAAAGAATGCCACCCATTTAAATTTTTTCCATTAAAAATGGAAACAAAATCTTTACTTGATTTTTGCGCCATAGAAGTCAAGCAAAAAAATAGAAATAAACTACAAATGAAGTATTTCATGTGGGGAGGTTTTATATTTTTGACCCATTTTAATTTTGAATAATAAACACTGGAGCCTCATTATTTTTCGATACTAAAAATACATTTTTTTTGCCGACTTTAATGCCTAAGATACCTCTTACAGCCCCTTTAATAACTATACCACTTTGCTTTTCAGGTACTTTAGTAAAATTGCCTTTGCCATCCCCTTTTAATAGCATACCATAGCTCGCGTCATAGATACCTACTTCCGGTTTACTCTCGTAAAAATTACCTCCCAACAATATATCCTGCTTGCCATCCCCATCATAATCACTCACCGCAACTCCATACACTGGTGAAAATTGAGCCTCTGTAGGCAAGGCCTTAATGCTAAATGTCCCATTGCCCTTATTCATTATTACACTCGACCTTAATTCCTTTGCCTCTAATTTCGTCGTCTTGGCCAACTGCCCCTTGGTAAAAACATCCTCTATCTTCTGCTCCTTATAACTCTCATACTTTAAGTACTTCTTTTTTAAATAAGGCAATACCTCCACTATATCATGGCGAAGCGCCAGTGGATAGGCCTCTTTCCCATTATAGGTCGTTATCACCTGCTCCGAAGTCCCATTCTCATCAAAGTCACTCACGTACATGCATACTGGCTTTTCTACGCTCGCCTTAAACCTCGAGTTTAATCCATGATTGCCCGCAACTATATCCGCATACCCATCTCCATTTACGTCCGCTATCTCTAAGCGATTCCACCATCCATTGCTATTGTCCAAGCCTGCTGCTTTGGTGATCTCCTCAAAGCCTTTATTGGTATTATGGAAAATACGAATAGGCATGTACTCCCCAGCCATCACTAAATCCATGCGGCCATCTCTGTCATAATCAAACCACTTAGCATCCGTCACCATGCCTGCTTGTAAAAATGCAGGGGCTACTTTTTGCGTCACATCTGCAAATACACCCTTGCCATTATTCTCTAATAAATAACTCTTCGCTGAATAACCGTACTGTCCTATTTTTAAACGCACGCCTAAAAATAAATCGATATCTCCGTCTTTATCATAATCTGCAGCACTTACACAAGAGGCACTCTCAAAAACACTTGACGATGGTAATAACTGTGTTGATTTTGTAAAATTACCCTTCCCATCATTAAAATACAATCTACTAATTAACTCCGTTGAGTTAACCGAAAACTCGCTGCCCCCACTACACACAAATAAATCCTGATCCCCATCTCCATCCGCATCAAAAAATACAGCATCTACATCCTCACTGCCTTTATCTACTTCCCATAATTTTTCATTGCTTCGTTTAAATTTACCCGATGCATTTTGAATATACAAGGCGCCCGCCTGATCCATTGCACCTCCTATATAAAAATCTTCTAAGCCATCTCCATTCACATCCCCCTTCGTCATACTCGGGCCTGCTGTAGACAGCATATGAAAAGTAATCTTATCTCTATTAAAATCGGAATACTCATTTTCCTTGTGTACAAAATCAATTCCCTCATTACTAGCAGAGGCAGTAAATAATGTTTTCACTGGCGTCTCTACTATTTTAGTACGCTTCACTGCATCGGTCTGCTTCACTACAATCTGTTGGTTTAATCCCACATTCAACAACACCTGCACTTTATCATCCGTCCACTCCACTTTCACAGAATCTATCTTGGTCGCTTTCCCTAATCCAAAATTTAAACGATTGTCTACCGTAGATTCAAAGCCACGCATCGGCATCGCTTCTTGGTAAGATAAAGTATGATCGTAATACACCGTCACTTTCGCCCCTATCCCAAATCGGTTCATCCCAACGCCCTCCAAGGACACTTTTAAAAACTTATTCTCAGGATGCTGCTGCACACTATTATTACGATACACAAAAGCCGGCATGTTCACATTGTTCACCACCAAATCCAAATCCCCATCATTGTCTAAATCTACATAGCTCGAACCATTTGAAAAACTCGGCGTTGCTAAACCCCACTCCAACGCCTTATTCGTAAATGTTAAATCCCCATTATTACTATACGCATAATTGGACAACGCATTCGAAGGCATTAAATCAATTAAGGTTTTAATACCAGAGGTTCGATTATTTGACAGTATTTTTCTAATTTCATCTGGATTGGCCGTATACTGTATATAATCCTGATCGGTTAAATCCTTATAAATACCATTGGCCACAAAAATATCTTTTAATCCATCATTGTTAAAATCTGTAATCAAAGCACCCCAACTCCAGTCGGTGGCATCCGTACCTGCGAGCCTGCCTATTTCACTAAAACTATTGCGGCCATTGTTTAATTGTAAAGTATTGCGCACAAACTGATGATAATACCCTGCTTGAACATTGGCTTGGTATTTATCCCATTTTTCAAAATTTGCTTTGGATTTTACTCTAGACTCAATATCGGGAAACATATCTGTTACATAAATATCCGGGTAACCGTCATTATTAATGTCTGCAATGTCTGCCCCCATGGCATTCAAACTTAATTCATGTATACTTTTTTCAATTTGTTCGTTAAAGGTTCCATTCTTATTATTAATGTATAAATAATCACGCTCAAAAAAATCATTAGAAATATACATATCCGGCCAGCCATCTTTATTGACATCTGCGATGGTCACCCCCAAACCAAATCCAATTTTACTACTATATATACCCGCTATTGCCGTAACATCTTTAAATAGGCCTTTATCGTTACGATACAATTTATTACCCCCTAAGCTATCCGAAATTTTTCGCTGATCTTTTATTAAATCAAAATTACCCACCGATTTAAATGAATTGTTTAATAAATAACAATCCAAATCGCCATCCCTATCGTAGTCAAAAAAAACAGCATGGGTAGATAAACCTAAATTGTCAAGGCCATATTTTGCAGCACTTTCTGTAAAAGTTAAATTGCCATTGTTAATATACAATGCATTGCTTCGGTGTTGGGTAGTAAAATCACCCGATTTGCAAATATAAATATCCAATAAGCCGTCTCCATTAATATCTGCAAAAGTGACCCCAGTTGACCAAATATCTGCTGTGGCCAAACCAGCTTTTTCCGTAATGTCTTCGAATTGAAAATTGCCTTTGTTGATATAGAGTTTATTGGAACTTAAATTACCACAAAAAAATAAATCAGGTAACCCGTCATTATTAATATCCCCTACGCCTACCCCACCTCCGTTGTAAAAATTTCGAAAAGTATATACATTCAAGGTATCTGTATAAGGGACATTATTAGCAAAGCGAATGCCTGTTTTGGTAGAGTCTATTAAGCTAAATAAGGTCTCTGGCTTTGCAAATGAATTTTTTAAACCGCAACCATTCATTGAGATAGCTAATATTACTAGCAAGGCTGTACAATGCAAATTGCGTAAAGCAAACAAACGATTCAGATATTTAAAAGTAAATGCCTGCCCAACGCAAGCCCAACGCCTCCCTATCATTGACCAGTATTTAAGTATATAAAAATACTCCTTTTTTTATATAAAAAAGCAGCAAATAGCCTCGGCTATTTGCTGCTTTAAAATCAAAATTTAATATTAAATACTTCTACTAATTAGTAGCCAGGATTTTGAGTTAAATTTTTATTAGCATTCAATTGAGTAGCAGGAATTGGATATAGATTTTTTGTAGCTGCCCCTTCATCTTGGAATAAGCGCTTAGCTTGGAAAGTACCAAAACGAATTAAATCTTGTCTTCTCCAGCCTTCAAAAGCCATTTCTCTACCTCTTTCAGCCAAGAATTGTTCAGCTGTCATGCTAGTCCATTCAGCAACACCACCATGGGTAGTTCTAATTTGATTTACAATAGCCAAAGCAGCAGGATCGCTCCAGTTGCCAGCAGCTCTTGCAGTAGCTTCCGCTTTTACAAGTAAGATATCAGTGTATCTGAAGATAGCGAAATCATTATCCATATTAGAAGTCATACCAAGTACGAACTGCCATTTTCCAAGTCTAGCACCAGATTGACGCCAAGCATTTGGCTCTAACTCATTCACATAAGGAGTGAAAGTGAAAGGTTTGCCATCTGGGTCAGTTGGTTCAGCTCCATTGTCAACCAATCTTTCACCAGCAGATGAAAACTGAGGTCCAACTAAGAAGTTGTTTCTCATACGCTTATCATCAGTACCAGTTGTTGGTGTTCCTTTAGAATCCAAACCTACAACAGTACCAGTTGGTCCAGGATTTAAAACTGGATCTATATATGAATTATAAAATTCAGAAGTAGATGCGAAACCATTCCATGGTTGAGCATTGATATTGTAAGTAGTTTGATTCAAATAACTTAAAGTCATCATATTAACGTTAAAACCACCCAATTTGATACGATCAAATGGAACAGCCCAAATGGTTTCTTTTGCACCTGCGTTATTTTGAATAAAGTTCTCAGCATAAGTTGGAGACAATTTATAAACACCAGAGTTGATAATATTGTTGGCTGCAGCAATAGCCTTAGCATTTTGCTCAGTACCAGTATAGGTTTTAGCGTTTAAATATAATTTAGCTAAGATGGCTTGAGCAGTATAGTAGTTTACACGACCATAAGTTGCAACGTCTGGAACAGATGCAGGCTTAGCCAACAAAGCACCATTGGTTGTTAATTCTGATTCAATAAACGCATATACTTGAGCTTGAGTAGCGTTCTTTGGTGGATCAACATTTTTAAAGTCGATACTTAAAGGAACGTTACCATACCAATCCAATAACCAATAATAATACATAGCACGTAACACTTTCAATTCTGCAATGTATTTAGCAGCTGAAGGTGATTTAATGCCCTCCAAAGTAGCAATCAAACGGTTACAAGTAGAAACACCACTGTAACAAAATCCCCAACCGCCTGTTGGCATAGGATCATCCGCTTTCCACTGATGTCTTTTTAATCTAACCCAATGACCACCATCGCCCCAATCTGGTCCTCTTGTTGGAACTACAATCTCATCAGTAGTTACTCCATTTAAAGCGAATAAGTTACCGTTACCGCCTACACCGTTTAAGTTAGAATAAGCAGCACCTACTGCAGCACTTAATTCTAAATCAGTGCCTCCAAATTTGTCTCCAGTTACTTTATCATACAAGAGTGGCCCCTCGTCTAATTTGGTACAAGAAACGACTACTAGTAGCATTGATGCTATAAATAGTTTATTTACAAAGTTATTTTTCATATTGTCGATTTTTAAGTTTTTATTGAATTATTTATTATAGTCCAATATTAATTCCTAAAGTGAAAGAACGAGTCATCACCCAAGTTGCTCTTCTATCAATACCTGGAGCTAAGATATTACCACCATCTTGCCATCTAACTTCAGGATCAGCTCCTGTATAATTAGTAATAGTAATTAGGTTATTTCCAGTTAAGAAAGCTCTTAAACTTTTAACGCCTTGTGCTTTCGTTTTTGCAGAAACTGGTATAGTGTAGCCTAAAGTAGCATTATCTAATTTTACGAAGTCTGCTTTTTCAACAAACAAGCTACTAAATATAGATGCGTCATTTAATTTTGCATCAAAAAACTTAGTATTGACTACGTTATAAATAGCCGCATTAGCTGGATTTTCGTAGAATGCTCTAAATGTATTAATTAATTGGTGACCGAAAGATCCACGAATGAAGAAGTTCAAATCAAAGTTACCATAGCTTAAACTGTTTGACCATCCCATTTCAAATTTAGGCATACCATTTCCGATAGGTGCTTTGTAAGTGGTTGCTGTAGATAAAACAGCGTTTCCTTTACCATCATCATGTAAAAATTTACCATTTTTATCAATACCACGGTAAACAGCATTCCAGAAAGTACCTACTTGACCCCCTTCGTAAGTTCTAATAATTTGAGTTGCTTCTTGACCTGGAGAACCTAAGTTAGTTTCACCAATGTAAGAACCCGCAGATTTGTCTAATCTAGTTAAAGTAACTTTATTAGTTGAGTAGTTAACACCTGTAGTCCAAGTTAATTTACCATCAGTAATTACTTTATAGTTAAACGCTGCCTCAAAACCTTTTGCTTCTAAATCACCTACGTTTCTCCAAGCTCTGTTAAACAATGCTGGAGGAGAAGGTACGGTTACATTAAAGATCAAATCGGTAGTAGTTCTTTGGTAGTAATCAAGAGTACCAGTTAAACGATTGTTTAACAAAGCAAAGTCAACACCAAAGTCAATCTCCGACTTTTTCTCCCATTTCAAATCTGGGTTTGCATTTTGGTTAGGTCCATAAGTAGTGATCCAGTTACCATCAATTAAATAGTTACCTGAACCAGTGAATGTTAACTGAGCCAAACCTGCTTGTGGAGGAAGTGATCCAGTTACACCATAACTTGTTCTTAATTTCAATGCATCAAACATACCGATATTTAAGATTTTCTTTAAATCCACACCACCACTTACCGCTGGGAAAATTCCCCATTTGTTATTGTCTCCAAATTGTGTAGATCCTTCTTGTCTAACTGATGCAGACAAGTAAGCGTAATTATCCCAGTTTAAATTTACACGTCCAAAAAACGCTACTAATTTACTACCATTTTTATAACTACCTAAAGTACCTAATCCATTTTGGAAATCTTGGGCAGCATTGATATTCTCTTTAGCTAAGTCAGTAACAAAATTACCACCACCTACGTTAAATCCTTGGTTGGTAAATTCTTGGTAAGAATAACCACCTACCGCATCAACAGCTAACTTATCTATTTTAGTTGCATATGATAAAGTGTTTTCATATAAACTTGTAAGTGACTTATCTGCTTGCTTCCATCCATATCCACCTCTTCCTAAACCAGTTGCACCAGTGTAGAAACCACGATCGATAAAGGCGTTTCTTGGAGAGTAAGCATTGATGTCAGAATTATTCGTAGACTGAGCATATCTTGTCAATACTTTCAATCCTTTAGCTATTTCATATTCAACCGAACCCGCAAAATTGACATTTCTTCTTGATCTGCGATTTGTATTTTGCATCAAAACCGCTACTGGATTTGAGTACTCAGTTGCATTCTGCTCAAAATAACCACCTTTTGCTAGGTCATACATTGGATCTTTAGAATAAATAGGAGCAGTTGGATTGTAGATAGTAGCATATTCAAATGCGTTGCTAAATCCAAGATCTGCCTCATTAGTTGTAGATGTCATTTGTACATTAAACACCAACTTATCATTTAAAGCTCTGTGTGTTAAATTAACTCTACCATTTAATTGTTGGAATCCAGTATTGATAGCAATACCTTCTGCATTTCTATAGTTCATAGAAACATCAAAAGTAGTTTTATCGGTACCACCAGAGAAAGATAAATTATGTATATGCGTAATTGCATTTCTAGTAATTGCTTTATTCCAATCTGTACTTTGTCCTAAATTATTACCAGTACCAATTTTCTTTAGTAAAGCACCGTATTCAGCAGCATCCATATGTGGTGTAAATCTGAAAGGACTTTCCACAGTTGCTTGAGAAGAATAATTGAAAGAAGATGTTCCACCTCTTAAACCATTCTTAGTAGTAACAATGATTACCCCAGCAGATCCTCGAGTACCGTAGATAGCTGCAGCAGATCCATCTTTCAATACATCGACACTTTTGATGTCGTTAGGATCGATAGAGTTTAAATCTGCACCAACCACTCCGTCAACCACCACTAATGGTGAAGTGTTTGCACCAATGGTAGAAAGACCTCTTAATCTAATAGCGAATCCTTCGTTAGGGTTACCACCTGGACGAGCGATAGAAAGACCAGCTACTTTACCTTGCAATAATTGTGCAACGTTATTGATATTTCCTTTGTTGAATTCCTCAGAGCTAATACGAGTAATAGCACTAGTAATTTCTTTCTTCTTTTGTGTACCATAACCAACTACAACAACCTCGCCTAAGCTAGATACTGAAGAAGTTAATGAAACATTCAAAGAAGTTTTGTTACCCACTGAAAGGTCTTGTTGTTCAAAACCAACTCCAGTTACAACTACTCTTGAAATCACTTCAGTAGAAGCTACTTTGTAAGTACCATCATTAGAAGTTACCGCTGTAACTTTTTTACCGCTTGCAGTAACCGCAGTAACAGTAATACCAGGTATAGCTGAACCATCTTTGGCATCAACTACTTTACCAGTAACAGCTTTTGATTGGGCTTGTACTGAAAAGACGAAGAAAAGTGAAAGTAAGGCAACCATGATTGGCCTTACAAACTTTAGAATTTTCATGTGTTTTAAGTTTAAAATTTAAAAATTTTTTGCATTTTAACAATGTTATAACACGTAAATTAGGTAGAAAATCTGTTCCACAGTTACTTTTTTATTAAGTTTTTTTAAAAAAACTACTATTTGTTAGCTCTGTCATAGCTGAATTAAACTATATATGATTGTAAATCAATAAGATAAGTACAAAAATTAACTTAATAGTAATTCCTATTTAGACCTAAATGAATTAGAAATTGTTTTTTTTGCAAAAATATCAAACGTTTGCGAAAATTTTTGTGAAAATATTTGCATAAATTCGATTATTAATTCGATGACTAAATGAATAATACCACCCTCAAATTATTAGCACAACAATTGCAACTAAGCATCTCAACGGTGTCTAGGGCTTTAAAAAATCATCCAGATATTTCTGCTAAAACAAAAGCGAAAGTTCAAGCCCTTGCACAAAACCTAGACTACGAACCCAATGCCTCTGCGATTCAATTAAGAACGCAGACTAGTAAAATATTAGGGGTTATTGTTCCTGCTATAGCCAATTTATTTTATGAAAATTTTTTAGCCGCTATAGAAGAAGAAAGTCGTAATAATGGTTATGCATTAATGATTCTTCAATCTAACCACAATGCTGAGAATGAATTAAACAATTTGAAAATTTTTAGACAAAATAGAGTTTCGGGTATATTCGCTTGCTTATCTGCCAACAGCGAAAATTTAGATGTATATCATAAAATGATTGAACAGGACATGCCTATTGTTTTTTTTGATATTGTTCCAAAGAGTAATGCGTTTACAAAAGTTAGAATGGCTGATGAACGCTGTGGGGTATTGGCAGCTAAAAATATCATTAAAAGAAATGCAAAAAAAGTATTAGCTATTTTTGGGGATCCTGCGCTTTCCATTAGCCAAATTAGAAAAACATCTTTCCAAAACTTAATGATGGACCTCTCTCCTAAAACAAATGTTAAATATATTAATGCAACTAGTTCCATTGAAGCAGAAGAAATTTTCAAAAAAAATTATAACAAAACTGCAAAGTTGGATACCGTTTTTTGCATGACCGATGAAATATTAATTGGGGTCATGAGAGCCATTCAAGAATTACAAATAAAAGTGCCCACCGAAATGGGTGTGATTAGTATTAGCAATGGATTTATTCCTAATTTATATTTTCCTGTCATTAGTTATGTAGAAACGAGTGGCTTTCAATTAGGAAAATTAGCCTTTACACAAATGATGGCCAATTTGCAAACAGGAAAACCAGTTGATGAATTAACAGTAGAAGCAAAATTAATTGAAGGCGGTTCAATGTAATGTATTGATTAAAAAATAATGTATCTTATGTTGAAGCAAGCAAAGGCTTTTATTTTTGATTTAAATGGGACCATGGTGAATGACATGCCCTATCATATAGGCGCATGGCACCAACAATTAACTGCCTTGGGTAGCGAACTAAGTATAGAAGAAGTAAAGCATCAATGTTATGGAAAAAATGACGAACTACTTGAAAGAGTTTTTCCGGGTAAATTTACCATGCAAGAAAAATTATCAATTGGTGCCAATAAGGAAGCCATGTATCGAGTAGAATTTAAACCTCATTTAAAGCTTATTGACGGACTTGCCCTTTTTTTAAAAAATGCTTTTGAGCAAAAGATTAAAATGGGTATTGGATCGGCTGCGATTCAATTAAATATTGATTTTGTCATTGATCATACTGCTATTAGAAATTACTTTGATGCCATTGTAAGTGCCGACGATGTTTCTATAAGCAAACCGCATCCAGAAACTTTTTTAAAATGTGCCGAACTGCTTAGGGTAGCCCCTTCGGATTGTATTGTTTTTGAAGATACACCCAAAGGCGTCTTATGTGCTCAAGAAGCCGGAATGAAAACGATAGTAATAAAAGGGATGCATCAAGAAATCGAATTTGCCGACTTTGATAATATTTTATTTTTTATCGAAGACTATACTAATCTTTCTTTCTGATTTTTAATTAACCGATTTACTTTCCAATACAGAACTTAGAAAAGATAAAATCCAATTGATCTTCGTTGGTAATTTGTCCAGTGATGGTACCCAAATAATGTAAAGCATGATTGATGTCGATGGCAAGTAAGTCGCCTGTAACATTGTCTGCCAAACCCGTGTCTATATCATTGAGTGCAAACAATAGCCTTTTTAGCGAAGCCACATGTCTTGCATTGGTGACGATGGTGCCTTCTTTATTAAGTCCGTCTCCCACCACTTTTTGATGCAATGCATTTTCAAGGGATAGA
>CANHOY010000011.1 GCA_947462495.1 Bacteroidota bacterium | reverse complement strand
TTCACCATGGAGCTATTTTAGGAGATCGCATTCGTATGAAAGATTGGTATTTGCATCCTCAAGTATATATTAGATCGCTTGCTGCAAGGGGTCATCTTGGCGGTGTCAACAGTGCCATGCTTTC
The DNA here is from genome assembly GCA_947462495.1 of Bacteroidota bacterium. Lineage (GTDB taxonomy): Bacteria > Bacteroidota > Bacteroidia > Chitinophagales > Chitinophagaceae > Sediminibacterium. The sequence continues at coordinate 18,869 of CANHOY010000011.1, read as the reverse complement.
TTTAACTACTTTAATGCAATCGGTTGGCTTTGATTACATTATTTTAGAAACGGTGGGGGTAGGTCAATCAGAAGTAGAAATAGCGTCCTTGGCAGATACAACAGTGGTGGTGTTAGTTCCTGAAGCCGGTGATGAAGTGCAAATGATGAAATCGGGTTTGATGGAAATTGCGAATGTATTTGTAGTGAATAAAAGTGATCGCCCCAATGCCCAAACTTTTGTAAACCACTTAAATCAAATGATTTTAGACAATGCAAGTGCTACTGCCCCACAAGTAATTAGTACGATTGCCACTGAAAAAATAGGAATACCCGAATTACAATTGGCTATTGAGCAGCATCAGGAAAGCCTAAATATTGGGGGCAATAAAAAAGAAATTTTTTTGAATAAAGTAATTCAATTGATACTGGCACACAAAATGAATCAAGTAGAGGTAGATGAAATAAAAAATAAATTAGCATTGGAGTACAAGAAAGCCAACTTCAACATTTTTAAATTTGCCCAAGAATTTTATTAAGTCTTATTCGAATTTAAAATTTATTGTTTTTCTTGTTTCCACCATTTAATAGCAACATAGCCAGCAATAGCAAACGGCATGGCCGCTAAATAAATGATACCGGCATTAAATCCTTTTCCTGCTTCTTGTCCAATTTGAGCGGCTGTTTTGGTGCAAATAGAACATTGCGCCATTACACTAACGACCATTAATTGAGACAGTAGTAAAAACGAAATTCGTTTCATAAATACTATGCGTTAAATAATTTTCGAGTAACCATGAATAGTTCAAAGAAGTAATAAAAAAACCCCAATTCACTGGGGGTCTTTATTACAAAGTATTAAGCTTTCGCTTTAGTTGCTTTTTCGGCTTTTTCAGCTTTTTCAGCCTTAGCTGGTTTAGTAGTTTTTTCTACTTTAGCTGCTGCTGCTTTTGCACCTTTGCTAGCCACTTTATGTGGTCTGCTTTTGCCAAAAGAACCTAAAAATCTTTTTCCTTTAGCTGTTTTTTTATCTCCTCTTCCCATGTTCTTATTTTTTGTTAATTGGTAATTGAATAGCAAAAATAAAAAAACCCTCGCACATACGAGGGTTTTATTTCAAAATCTTAGTATTAAGCTGTTTTTTAGAGCAAAAACTACAATTTGCCGCTTAATTCTTTACCAGCTTTAAATTTAGCAACTTTTTTAGCTTTGATTTTGATAGCAGCTCCAGTTTGTGGATTGCGGCCCATACGAGCTGCACGCTTAGAAACTGAGAATGTACCAAATCCTACTAAAGTTACTTTATCTCCTTTTTTCAAGGCTTTTGTAACTGCTTCGATAAATGCATCAACTGCTGCATTTGCTTGTGTTTTTGCGATCTCTGCATTGTCAGCAATGTGAGCGATCAATTCTGCTTTGTTCATAGATGTGTTTTTTATAAGTTTAAAACGATGTAACAAATTTATTAGCTTTTATCAATTGAAAAAATATTTTTTTTTAAAATTCATTTTTATTTTTCCTTTGAAACCCTTAAATAGTAAGGATTTCATTAAAAATAGCGAATATTGTTAGTTTAAGGTATTGATAAAAATAAGCATGAAACCCTTGCTGGCATTGACTTTCATTGATAAACGGCTGTAATATAGGCCAGTAGCGGTTTTCCCGATTTTAAACTATCCACAATCAATTCACAATTTGCATTTGGGTACAAAAATAGAAGCATTTTTCACCCCAATGGAGTTGAACCTCCTCTAAATGCCTATTTGCATGAAGTGCAAGATAGGCCTGCAATTGGTCTGGATGGGGGGTAAAAAGTTGCATCGTATAAGTAGGTTCTTGATCGGGATTAACGGTTAATTGATACCATTTAATTTCATCAAAACAAGAAGTAGCATCAATCATTGGAATAAAAGTTTGCTTCATCCACTCTTTCCAAGGCAATTCAAATGCTTCTTTTATTTGGAAGCTTATATTGTATACCTGCATATTTTATTTTTTTAATTCTAATACGATGGGGCAGTGATCACTGTGTTTTACCAAAGGCAGTATCGAAGCCATTTGAATGGCTGGTAATAAGGCCTCGGTGGCACATAAGTAATCAATCCTCCAACCTTTATTTTGCAATCTTACCGAAGGGAACCTTTGACTCCACCAGGAATAGGCTCCAGTGGTTTCCGGATTTAATTGTCTAAAGCTGTCTATCCAACCTTTGCGTAAAAATTGGTCCATCCATGCTCTTTCTTCTGGTAAAAATCCAGAGGATTTTTTATTGCCTTTAGGATCATGAATATCTATGGCTTGATGTGCAATATTGTAATCTCCGGCAACAATGATATTAGTTCGCGTCTTTTTTAATTTTTGCAGATAGGTATCAAATTCATTTAGCCATTGATATTTATAGGTTTGTCTTTCTTCTCCGCTGGTACCAGATGGGAAATAGGCATTTACAATAGTCAAATCGCCAACATCTATTCTAACGACTCGTCCTTCTGCATCACTCATTGGATAGCCATTACCATAAACGATTAGATCAGGTTTCGTTTTACTAAAAATAGCTACACCGCTATACCCTTTTTTTTGCGCAGCATACCAAGCAACATGATAACCTAATGAAGTAAACAAGTTTATATCAATATCTGATTCTGCTGCTTTGGTTTCTTGAACACAAAAAACGTCTATGGGATTTTCAATTAACCAATCAATTAAACCCTTTTTAATAGCAGCCCGAATTCCGTTTAAATTATAACTTACTACACGCATTTTTGATACTATTTTAAGAAGGACGTTGGAAAATTTCACTATAAGCAATAAGCAGTAATAAATTTACAATGCTTGTGGGTGTATTTTTATCCGCTAATACCATTTGCATAGGTTTTTTATCTCCTCCTACCACCATAATTATTGTATCCTCTAAGCTGATTGTTTTTATATTATTTTCAAAATCCAATTTTATTGAAAATTTAAGACCATGCACTTTCCCTTCTATGACTCTTGAGTGAACAATAGGTTGTTTTGCATAAAAAGTGCCTAAGGAAAATGACTTAGTTGAATCATATCCGTTGTATACTATATCAGGAAAAAAATATTTATTAGGCTCTATACTATTTTCTTTCACTATAAATACACCAATATTTTTTTTGTCTTGGAATAGGGTATGAACGCTATCGCTCAAAAATTCAATGAAATTTTTCTTTCCATAGTCATTAGTCATTGACTCGCCATTGAATTCAATAAAAGCTTGTATGGTATAGTCTATATTACCTTGAACATCTCTAAGTGGTTGTATGACTTGGTAAAATTCTTTATTATTAAATCCAGACTTAGTTTTTCTTATTAAATCAATAACTTCTTTATATGGGTTGTCTGTAGATTTGTCTTTTGTATTTATTTTATTTAATACAGCTTCTGGAGTTCTTAATAATTGAGGAACGCCACTATTGCTATAGGCTATAAATTTTTTAGTGGTATCGAATATAATTCTTGGCTGATTGTGTATAATAGGCATCCAGTAATTATCTGTCGCATAGGCACTTGGCATCTTAGCTTCTATGTATTCCATATTGCCCATTTTAGGACTCATATAGTGAATGGCTTTAGCAATGGCTTGGTATATATTGCTCGGTACACTTCCGGTGGTCAATATTTCTTGACCCATTCCTAATGTGTGAATTGGGAGTATAGCAACAAGTATGGTTTTCCCAAAAACTTTCTCCTGCTTTTGATTATAAATATTACAAGCGATGTACCATATGGAATGAATGCTATCTTTTTTTGATTCGGGGATATTTACCCAATTATTACTATACACTAATGCGGGGTCCATTTCATACAATTCTAAATAAGCATGAAATGGGTACGCACTACTTTTTGACCAGTCCACCATTATTTTTCCTAACTGGCTTTGTTTTTTTAATTCTTTATTAATTGGCTGAATACTGGTTTCTCTTACTAATTGCAGGCTATTAAATAAGCCTGAGTCAATTGCATTTAAGATGGTATTGAAATTGGAAGGGATTTGCCAATACTTAGCAGATGGGTGGATGGTAGAATAGGTTTGAATTTGTTCAAGCACTACTTTGTCTTGGCTGAAGCTCGTCAGCCCTATAATTTGTAAAAGGAATACACGAAATAGAACAGATAGGTGTTTCATGGTGGACAAAAATTACCTTTCAAATTTAACTAATTTAATGTACTCGGCTTAATTATTTTATTCTAACTTCATCCAATTGAATTTCATTCATCAACTATTTACGGATGTCCGCTCAACCTAAACAACGAATCATTCCCGCTACCAAGCAATATGATTTAGAAGGGCCGAAACCAAGGGTCAATGAATTTTTATTTGCACTTCAAATTTTTGTTCAATTTATAAAAGGGTTTCGAACACTACATTTTGTAGGCCCAAGTGTAACCGTATTTGGATCGGCCCGGTTTAAAGAAAATAATCCGTACTATATTAAAGCACGAGAAATTGGGAAACGTATTGCTGGTCTTGGTTTTACGACCATGACAGGAGGTGGCCCTGGCATTATGGAAGCAGCCAATAGAGGGGCATTTGAAAATGGAGGCACCTCTGTTGGTTGTAATATTAAATTACCTTTCGAACAAAATATTAATCCCTATACTCAAATCTCACTTACTTTTAACTATTTCTTTATTCGGAAAGTATTGTTAGTTAAGTACTCTTATGCATTTATTATTATGCCTGGTGGATTTGGTACGCAGGATGAATTTTTTGAAACCCTTACTTTGGCACAAACTAAAGTAATTAATGATTTTCCAATTGTGGTGATGGGCAAAGAATATTATGAGCCATTGCATCATTGGATGGATCATATGATTGCCGAAGGAACTATTTCTCCTGAAGATAAAAAATTTATGTTGTTTACAGATAGCGTAGACGAGGCGATAGAACATATTAGTAAGTATGTGCTCAAGAATTATGTAGTTAAGCCACGTAAACGATTATGGTGGCTATTCGAGAAAATATAAGAAATAAAAAAGGAACTTGATGATAAGTTCCTTTTTTAGTGAAGTAGTATTAGTCGATTACGGGTTGCAACCACCTGGTAATGTATTCTAAAGGTTTGTTTTTTCTTTGCGCATAATCTATCACCTGATCTTGAGTAATTTTTCCTAATCCAAAATACTGACTTTCAGGATTGGCAAAGTACCAACCACACACGCTGGAAGCAGGGTACATCGCTAAACTTTCGGTTAAACTAATTCCTGTATTTTTTTCAGCCTCTAATAAATTAAATAAAGTGTACTTCTCTGTATGGTCAGGGCAGGCTGGATAACCAGGCGCAGGACGTATTCCAACATACTGTTCGCTGATCAATGAATCATTTGTCAATTGTTCACCTGCTGCATAGCCCCAATATTCTTTTCTTGTTTTGGCATGTAAGTATTCGGCAAATGCTTCAGCTAACCTATCTGCCAATGCTTGTAAAATAATTTTATTGTAATCGTCTAAATTTTCTTCAAATTGCTTGATGTGCTTTTCAATGCCGTGTATGGTTACTGCAAAAGCTCCTATGTAATCCTTTTTATTTTCTTCAGCGGGGCAAATAAAATCGGCCAATGAATAGTTGGGCTGTCCTGCAGTTTTTTTAGCTTGTTGCCTTAAAAAATGCAAGGAGACTTTTTCTTTTCCATTGGTCACAAGCACATCATCGTCTTTAGATGCTGCGGGCCAAAATCCCACAGCCCCTTTGGCAGTGAGCCATTTTTCTTTTATAAGCTGCGTCAATAATTTATTAGCATCCTCATATAATTTACTTGCTACTTCTCCTACTTTTTCATCTGTAAGAATGGCTGGGAAATTACCATGCAATTCCCAGGCAATGAAAAAGGGTTTCCAATCAATATAGTCTACTAACACCGACAAGTCGGTTAATTCAATGGCTTTATTTCCTGTAAAAGTGGGATTGGTTACTGAAAAATTACTCCAATCAATCACCGCTTTATTTTTTAAAGCATCTAGATAACTTACAGATTGCCTTACCGTTTTTTTATTGTCAAAATCTGATTTCAATTGCACATAAGCAGTTTCTAATTCTTTAAGAAAAGGATTTTTTTGATCCTTGTTTAAAAGAGATCCTGCTACGGTAACACTTCTTGATGCGTCCAACACATGCACCACACCATTGTCATACTCTGGTGCAATTTTAACAGCAGTGTGCATTCTAGAAGTAGTGGCACCACCTAGTATCAATGGGATGGTCATACCTCTTCTTTTCATTTCTTTAGCAATGTGGACCATCTCATCTAAAGAAGGCGTAATTAATCCACTCAATCCAATAATATCCACTTCTTGCTTTTGTGCTTCGGCTAAAATTTTATCGGCAGATACCATTACTCCTAAGTCAATAATTTCATACCCATTACAACCCAATACGACGCCCACAATATTTTTTCCAATATCATGTACATCGCCTTTAACCGTGGCCAATAATATTTTTGCAGGACCTTTGCTGGCGCCATTTGGATTAATGGAAGCTAATTTCTTTCTTTCTTTTTCTGCTTCAATAAAAGGAGTGAGTACGGCTACGCTTTTTTTCATTACTCTCGCGCTTTTTACCACTTGGGGCAAAAACATTTTACCTGATCCAAATAAATCACCTACTTGGTTCATGCCTGCCATTAAAGGGCCTTCAATGACTTCTAAGGGTTCGCTATATTTTAATCTTGCTTCTTCTGTATCTGCGTCAATAAAATCGGTAATCCCATTAATTAAAGAATGAGCCAATCTTTCTTCCACGTTGCCTTCGCGCCAAGCAGCACTTTTTACTTCCACTTTGCCCTTGGCTTTAACCGTATCTGCATATTGAATTAAAGCTTCTGTAGCTTCATTGTTATCATTGTTTTTATTAAGAAGTACATTTTCACATAAATTTCTTAAGGTAGGTTCAATTTCATCATATACTTCTAATTGCCCTGCATTAACAATACCCATGTCCATACCTGCTTTAACGGCATGATATAAGAAAACAGCATGAATTGCTTCGCGTACGGTATCATTTCCTCTAAAAGAAAAAGATACATTAGAAACACCACCGCTTACTTTAGCCAATGGCATTCTTTCTTTTATCACCTTCGTAGCTTCAATAAAGTCTACTGCATAATTATTATGTTCTTCAATGCCGGTAGCTACTGCAAAAATATTGGGATCAAAAATGATATCCTGCGGATCAAACCCAACTTGATCTACTAATATTTTATAAGCACGAGTACAAATTTCAACTTTTCTTTCTTTGGTATCTGCTTGGCCTACTTCATCAAAGGCCATCACAATCACAGCTGCGCCATAGGCTTTGCATATATGAGCTTGTTCAATAAATTTAGCTTCCCCTTCCTTCATGGAAATGGAATTCACAATACATTTTCCTTGAACACATTTCAACCCCGCTTCAATAATTTCAAATTTTGAACTATCAATCATGATAGGAATACGAGCTATATCTGGTTCGCTTTGTACTAAATTTAAAAAAGTAGTCATGGCTTTGACGCCTTCCAATAAAGCATCATCCATGTTCACATCTATAATTTGTGCACCACTTTCTACTTGTTGACGTGCTACGGATAAAGCCTCTTCATATTGATTTTCGCGAATTAAACGTGCAAATTTTTTGGAGCCAGTTACATTGGTTCTTTCCCCCACGTTTACAAAATTTGTTTCGGGGCGAATCACTAATGGTTCTAGTCCTGCTAGCCTTAAAAATGGTTTTATATGTATTATATCCTCACTCATAATTTAAATAGTTGGGTCTAGAATGGGCAAGATTCTTGGTGTAATATTTTTAACATTATCTGCCATGTGTTTGATATGATCGGGGGTGGTACCGCAACAGCCGCCTACTATATTTACAAATTTATTTTTTGCCCACTCTTCAATAAAGTGTGCAGTTTGGTGCGGGGCTTCATCATATTCCCCCATGGCATTAGGTAGGCCTGCATTGGGATAAGCCGATGTATAACAACTAGCAATTTGAGAAAGTTCTTCTATATGACTGCGCATTTCTTGTGCACCTAATGCACAGTTTAAACCTACACTTAATGGTTTAGCGTGTTCGATTGATGTATAAAATGCTTCTAAAGTTTGACCACTTAATGTTCTACCAGAAGCATCCGTAATGGTTCCGCTAATCATGATAGGCAACTCGGGCTTTCCTGCTTTTCTAAAAAATTCTTTCACCGCAAAAATGGCGGCTTTGGCATTTAAAGTATCAAATATGGTTTCAATTAAAATCACATCAACTCCGCCGTCTACTAAACCTATAATTTGTTCTGTATAGGCTATCACTACTTCATCAAAAGTAACCGCACGAAAACCAGGATTATTTACATCCGGAGATAAACTTAAAGTTTTATTTAATGGGCCTATAGATCCTGCAATGTATTTTTCATTGGCATTGGGATGTTTTGATTTGTATTGAGCAATTGCCTCTCTTACACATTTTGCAGCAGCAACATTTAATTCATAAGCCAATGTTTGCATATCATAATCGGCCATGGCAATGGAAGTACTACTAAAAGTATTGGTCTCAATAATATCTGCGCCCGCTTCTAAATATTGTAAATGAATGCCTGTGACAATGGCAGGTTGCGTAATACATAATAAATCGTTGTTTCCTTTTAAGTCGGATGGCCAATTAGCAAAACGAGTACCTCGGTAATCTTGTTCCGTTAATTTATGACGCTGAATCATGGTACCCATTGCGCCATCTATCACCAATATTCTTTTTTTAAGTGCCTCTTGAATTGACATAAATAATATTTTATGCATGCATCCAAAAGAAGGAAGAGGGGCTAAATAATACTAATTAATGAAATAAGGCTCATTAATTGTATCGTTTATTAGTTCTTTTTCCTCTAAAGGATGGCAGGTTGAACAATAAACAAATCCACCTGCAATGCGGTGCGAAGTTAATACACTATTGTTTTGTAGCCAAATTAAGCATTACCTAGAACTTATAGGCATTAAGGATAAGTGGCAGTAACGTCTATATTAATTTTATCAGCGACCATTTTAATTAATATACCGCCAATGCCAAAGTCTTTTAAAGTGACTACAAATTGGGCACTTGCGGTCACTATCCCTTTATTAATTTCTATCCATCCATTGGTTTGAATGGGTTTGTTAACACCATGTACTTGCATGTTGCCATTAACGGTAATGGGGTATTTGCCATCCTTACTAAAATTAACCGTATTGATATTGGTAATTTTGCCTGCAAAGAAGGCGCGTGGGAATTTATCACTTTCTAAATATTCGCTATTAAAGTGTTTTTGCATGGTTTCCATTTCAAACTTAAAGTTTTTAACTAAAAGAATGAAACTCAAATCACCATTGGTTTCTAAGCGACTCACTGCTTCTTTATTGATGGCGTCAATATCAGAATCATCTGCCGCTATAAAACGCACAATGGCATTGTTTGTACTATATTTTTTTTGAGCATTCAGGTGGGTAAAACCCCCGATAAATAAGAGTAAAGTCCAAAATTTCATATGTCTATTTCAATGTCTGAACATCAAAAATATTACTTTTTGATGATTTTACCTATTTGATGTACTGATGGATGGGTTGACGATTAGAAATACTCTTTCCTAAAGTCATTTCGTCTGCATACTCCAGTTCCCCTCCAAATGCGATTCCCCTTGCAATGGTAGTGATTAGACAACTAGAACGAGTTAGCTTTTTTTGTATGTAATAAATGGTCGTGTCTCCTTGAATATTTGGGTTCAATGCAAAAATTAATTCTGTGACTTTGTCTTTGCTCACTCTTTCAATTAATGGTTCAATGGTTAATTGCTCGGGTCCAATCCCATCTAATGGTGAAATAATACCTCCTAATACATGATAGGTTCCGTTAAATTGTTGTGTATTTTCAATGGCAATTACATCCCGAATATTTTCAACCACACATATCGTATCTTTTTTCCTACCAGAATTAGCACAGATAGAACAAATGGTTCCATCGCTAATATTGTAACAACGTTGACAAAATTGAATTTCTTTTCTCATTTTTTTTAAGACTTCACTAAAATGAGTGGTCACTTCTTCTTCTTGTTTTAGCAAATGCAATACTAATCTTAATGCAGTCTTTTTACCAATGCCAGGCAATTTGGCAAATTCGGCCACTGCGTTTTCTAATAAAGTGGAAGGTAACTGCATAAGTTATAAAGTAGTAAAATTACTTATTAATATTTAAAATAAGTTCATTCTCCCAATTCGCTTTTATCATTAATGGGGTTGTAAGTAGTTTAACTTTTTCTGGCTGTTTTTTTGGTTTCCCATAATAACTACCCGTATCCCAAATACCATTGCTATTGGTATCATTCAATAATTTTAAAACGTATTCTCCTGGGGGTAATTGTTTTATATTAATGGAACTACTGGTTATGCGATAACTGAACTTAACTTTGTCCTCTTGCACCAATTGAAGCACTTGATTTAATTTTTCATCATTACCTATAATTCTAATAGTACTGGCTCCGTATGCAGCTTCTGATTTGGTAATAAATTTAAGTGTGTCAGTTTTACTCAGTGTATTATTTAATGAATCTTTGATACTCGCCTTGGGCAGGATTAAATGAAGTTTAGTTTGAGATCTCCAAGGGTAATCAATTACAAGCGTTTCTGGATGAAGGCTATCAATTCTTGCAGTGTAACTCTCTAATTTCTTATTAAAAGTGTCGCATAGTAAAATAGGAAAGCTGTCATTGAGATGAATAGGGGTCTCAAATGTAAGATTTAGTGTTTTTAATAAATCCTGCTCATTGCCTTCAAAACTTTTTGAGTATTTTAACCCAGTACTAACTTTATTGGCATTTTTGTTATTAGCATTTTTTTTCTTTTCTAATTTTTTTGCTCCTTGAAATACAAATAAGTGTATAGAGTCTGAATGGGGTTGAATGACCACTGGTTCATTGACAAAGGCAAATAATTTAGTACTATCATCGTATTTTTTTGTGTAATCGTTGGGTAGTACAAATAAATTATAAGTAGCTGATGGTAAAAAATGAAAGGTAAATATTCCTTTGCCATTTATTCTTGTATAGTAAAGAGGTCTATCCTTAAAAATAGCAGAATCTTTTTCTACTGGTTGTAAAATAACAATTAAGGTAGTATCTACTTTTCCGGTTTCTGCCATGGTTACCGTTCCTTTCAAAACACCCGTATCTAAATGATCTCCTGTACTAAATACATAAGTAAAGTTAGTGGCAACATTTCCTTCATTGACATCTTTTATAGCATTCCCAAATTCAAAACTATAAGTCGTGTTGGGTTGCAGGCTGTCAATGATTCTAACTTTTAGCATATTCAATCTAGCATCTACTAAAGGAACATTTTTTAAGGAGGGAGAAACGACTAAGTTTTCTTGTACGGAACTACTAACAATAAATTCATTGAAAGTCATTAGCAGTTCTTTTGGTTGAATGTTTAGTGAGGAATCATGGGGCTTAGCGGCTACTAAATAGGGCGGCAAACTGTCTTTGGGACCACCACTTGGGGGTACGATGTTGGCACAGCCAGTAATTTGTACCGCACTACTAAAAGCAAAAAAGCAAAAAACGATAATTTTTAAAAAAGTGTATTTATTCATACCCTGCAAACTTACTTTATTTATTCCTCCTCTGATTCTGATTCACTCTTTATTTCATGTAATGCTACTGCCAATTCGTTTGTTTTTACAAAATTACACCAATGACAATCTTCTTTGCCGCAACCAGTGTAAAAATCTTTCTGTTGAATTTTTTCCCAAACCATTTGTATTTGATGACTGACCGTCGTTATGTCGGCATCCGTGATAGGTACTGCAATTTTTTCAAACTCCTTTTTCTTATTGGGTTCTATAAAATCAAATTCGGCATTGATGACCTCCCAGTTTTTGGGATGATGGTTTAAAAGAATTTTATAAAAAACAGCCTGTCTCCAATAATCACCTCCTAATGGATGTTTTTCATTAGGTCCTTGCATTTTTTCACGGGCATTTTCAATATTACCCGTTTTATAATCTACCACCACCACTTGCTTTCCATTGAACTCAATTTTGTCAATGGCTCCTTTTAAAGGGATGTCTTTGACCACCACGTTGTTAATGCGATATTCAGTAGAGACTACTTTATTCCATTCGTTGGCATAACGTTCATAATATTTTATTAGCACGGTTTCTCCTAATTCCAATTTATCCTTAAACTCTTGTTGTGTGAATGCTTCTCGATGTCGATTCATGTAATAGTTAAAATCTTGTATAAGCGTTTGCGTATCAGGAAATGTATTATTGCCTCCATCTTGCATTTTCTTAAACAATTTATGCAGCGCATCGTGAATAGCAGAACCAAAGGTGGTGGCCTCTGATTTACCCGCAGGCACTCTTATTAAACTATTGTAATAAAAATGTAAAGGGCATTTTAAATAGTTGTTTAATGCCGTCACATTCATTGAAAATTTTTCTAATTTAGGATTGATAAAATCTTCTTCTAACTGTTGAATCTCTGGCATAGGTGCCGTTTGCAGTCGCAATAATTTATAAGTGGTTTTAATATTTTCTGGCAGTTCTATTTTTTGAATAGAGGCTTCTTTGCCTTCTAGCACTTCAATTATAAATTGGCTAGGTTCTGCTTCTTTCCCATCTGCTTTGTATTGGCTATAGGAAATCGTTAAGAATTTTTTTGCTCTGGTAATAGCTACATAAAATAATCTTCTTAATTCTTCTTTATCATCGGCATGTTCTAAACTATTGAGTACGGTGTCGGGTAAGGTATAACCTGCACTAGCTGTTCTTCTTTTCTTTTCCCAATAATGGGCATTGGTGCCCGCTACAAAAACATACTGAAACTCTAGTCCCTTGCTTCCATGGGTGGTTAATAAGTTTACACCGGCTTCATTGCCAGTGGTAATGGGAAGGGGAAGCCTGATGTCTTCTCTACGCATCAGTTTCAACATTTCCACTAAGGAAGTTAAATGTAAACTAGGATGTCGATGTGTTTCTTCTTTTATAAAATCAAAGAAGGCACTCACTAAGCTTAATTCATAGCTTTTATTATTTCCCGAAAGTACATTTTGAATAATGCCTGTATTTTGTAAAACTTTTTCTACCAAATTAAGCAGGGTTACATTGGCTACTTGGCCCATTAAATCTTCTAATACTTGCATAGCATGGGCTACTTCACTAATACCCCCTTCATTAAATAATTGTGTTTGCGCATCTTTAGTTTTATCAATTAATACTTTTCTAAAAGTATTTTCTGGATGGGCGTATTTTAATTGGTTGGCTTCTACTGTTAGCGTTGCAATGGTGATGGGCGATATTTTCCACCAAGAGAAATGTAATATTTCAAATAACAAATTTGCGCCTTCATTAGGCTGGTCCCATTCGCAAGCCAAGTAATCTAGTATTCTAATAATTTGCTGAATAAGCACTTGGTCAAATAAGTTCGCAGTTCTCTTAGTAAATAATGGAATATTTTTTTGTTGTAAAAAATGAGCAATCTCCTCGCCATATTTATTTTCTTTATACAAAACAGCAATCTCCTTGGGAGCTGTTCCTGTTTGTATGAGTTGATTGATTTTTTCTGCAATCCCTATCATTTCTTCTTGTGGATCATTGTAGCAATGAATGGAAGGAAGTATATCGATATTTTTATTTTCAGGCAGAGAAGCAATTAAGTTTTTGGACAATCCATCAATTTTATTGATAAGTCTCTCTTGATTGTTATTAATTAATAAAGTAGAAGCGTTTAAAATAGGCTGCGTAGACCTATAATTATTTTCAAGGACAATCGTGGTTATCTCTTGTTGGTATTGCTTTTGATAATGCAACATGTTCTCCACATTAGCTCCTTGGAATCTAAATATACTCTGATCGTCATCGCCTACCACAAATAAATTGGGCTGGTCCCAATAATTAACAAGCAATTGCACTAATTCGTTTTGCGTGCCGCTGGTATCTTGGTATTCATCTACTAAAATGTATAAATATTTTTCTTGGTATTGCGCTAGCAAGTTTTTATTTTCTTTAAATGCAGTGATGACCCAATTAATCATATCGTCAAAGTCATACCTACTATGACTTTTCATAAGTTCTTGATAGGTATCGAAAGAGCGTACTGCTGCTTTTAATTTCTCCATTTTTTCTATGGCAGCGTCTACCAATCCTTGCTTCAGTGCTCCTGCTTCAAACTGCTTGTATTTTTTCTTATATACAAATTCATCTCTGGTAGGGATATCAGTAATATAGCGTTCAATTTGCTGAACTAAATAAGTACTAGTCCAACCTTCTTTTTTCATAGTGCTAAATAATCTACTTAGATTATTCATTTCATAATATACATCGCCACGATATCTTTTTAATGGATTATTTTTTTCAAATTGGTCTATTAATTTTTTGAGCAACTCAATTTTTTCTAATTCAGAAATGGGGTCTAAGCTAGGTTTTTCAAATAAGTATAAATTATCTTGAATGATATCGTTGCAAAATGAATGAAAAGTGGAAATGTTTACTTTGTAAGCACTTGCGCCAATAAATCCAACCAACCTTTTGCGCATGGCAATGGCACCTGCATCAGTATAAGTTAAACATAATATGTTTTCAGGGGCCGTATCTGTTTCTAATAATATTTTTCCAATACGGGCGCCTAATATTTGCGTTTTGCCTGTTCCCGGACCTGCAATGACCATCACTGGGCCTTCAATGGTGTCCACCGCTACCTTTTGTTGTGTATTGAGGTCCTTATAAATGTGCTCAAATGCCTTTAATTGTTCAGCCTTACTTATCATAGGATAAAATTAATGGCTTTAGGGGGAATTATTACAACAAAAACAAGACTTGCTTGTTGTAATAGTATGTCAAAAGTATATTCTATCCACACAGAGCAGTTTATTCCTATTTCGCTTGAAGAAGCCTGGGATTTTTTTAGTAGTCCAGCCAATTTGGCCAAAATTACCCCAGCCAAAATGGGTTTTAACATTATTAGTAAGCACCATGGTTCAAAAATGTACCCAGGTCAAATTATTGAATACACGGTAAAGCCTCTTTTAGGAATTCCTTTGTATTGGATGACCGAAATTACGCATGTGAAAGAGGGGGCCTATTTTGTGGACGAACAACGCTTTGGACCTTATACAATGTGGCACCATCAACATCATTTTACCGCGGTGCAAGGTGGGGTGAAGATGGAAGACATCGTTCATTATAAAATTCCATTGGGATTTTTGGGAGATATTGCTCAAGTAATATTGGTCAAAAAGCAATTACAAGGCATTTTTGATTTTAGATTTAAAGCGGTGGAACAAAAATGGGGTGCTTACAAGCCTTAGTAAAAATAAATGGCGTTATTTCGAAAATACTTACCCTGTTTGATGGTTTGTATGTTTAATTTTAATGAACTTTGTTCTCAATTTACTTTGATTCATGGCACATACAACCAATGGGCATACCCACAAATTCTCAGTAGCAGGATTATTAGTTACTTTAGGAATTATTTATGGTGATATCGGAACCTCCCCTTTGTATGTGTTTAGTACCATTATCAATCACAAAGTAATTACAGAACAATTAATCTACGGGGCCATCTCCTGTGTTTTTTGGACACTCACTTTGCAAACTACTTTTAAATATGTTTTTTTAACCCTTCGCGCTGACAATAGGGGTGAGGGTGGAATTTTTTCTTTATTTGCACTTATTCGTCGTTACGTTAAATGGATTTATATTCCTGCTATAATTGGGGCTGCGATGTTATTAGCAGATGGTATGATTACGCCACCTGTTTCTGTGTCTTCGGCAATTGAAGGATTGGCGGGGATTGAAGGCTTGGAAAAAATTATTGTACCAGGCAATAACTTAACAGTTGGTATTGTTTTAACTATTATTTCTTTGCTTTTTTTCTTTCAACGTTTTGGTACCAAAATTATAGGATTTGCATTTGGACCTATTATGTTGATATGGTTCTCCATGATTTTAATTTTAGGGTTGATTCAGGTAGTTGGTAATATATCTATTCTTAAATCATTGAATCCTTATTATGGGCTTGATTTATTAGTAAATTATCCAAAAGGTTTTTGGTTACTGGGCGCTGTGTTTTTATGTACAACTGGAGCGGAGGCTTTGTATAGTGATTTGGGGCATTGCGGACGTAAAAATATTCAGGTAAGCTGGATGTTTGTAAAATTCGCTTTAGTGATGAGCTATATGGGTCAAGGCGCCTGGTTATTAAATCATATTGGCACTATTTCCAATGGTATAAATCCTTTTTTTGAAATAATGCCTCATTGGTTTTTGTTAATTGGGATTGGTATTGCCACCATTGCAACTATTATTGCGAGTCAGGCTTTGATTAGTGGATCTTTTACCTTGATCAATGAAGCAATTAGTTTAAACTTTTGGCCACGCGTAACCGTAAAGTTTCCAACAGATCAAAAAGGTCAAATTTATATTCCTAGTTTAAATCTAATTTTATGGGTAGGCTGTGTGACTATGCTGCTATATTTTAGAAAGAGTGAGCACATGCTTGCTGCTTATGGTTTTTCTATTATCGTCACCATGATCATGACCACGGTTTTAATTAATTTTTACATGTTAAATGTTAAAAGATGGAGTCAATGGTTAGTAGCCCTTATTATCATTATTTTTAGTGTTGTAGAGATTTCATTTTTTGTTGCTAACGTAGTAAAAATACATGAAGCACTTATTACATTTGTCTTTTCATTCAGTATGATATTTGTGATGATGATTTGGCATCGCGCACGAAAAATTACCAATCGTTATTTGGATTTTGTAAAGTTAAAAGATTACTTAGAGCCATTGGCGGAATTGAGTGCGGATAAGGATATGCCTAAATATGCGACCCACTTAGTGTATTTAACCAAAGCCAATAATCATCGTGAAATAGAACATCGTATTATTGATTCTATTTTGAATAGAAAACCAAAACGTGCCGATATTTATTGGTTTTTGCACATTGATCGTACCGATTCTCCCTATGGAATGGAGTATTCTATACGCGAATTAGTAGATGACAAAGTAATGCGTGTAGATTTTAAATTGGGTTTTAGAATTCAACCTCGTGTGAATTTATGCTTTAAAAAAGTAATGCAAGAATTAAATGAATCTCAAGAATTAGGTATTTATAGTAAATACGAATCATTGAAGAGTAAGGATTTCCATACGGATATCACCTATGTAATTATTGAAAGCTTCTTCTCCATTGAAAATGAGTTATCCTTAAAAGAGGACTTTATTATGGACGTGTACTTTAATATTAAACATTTGTCGCAAAGTGATCAAAAAGCTTTTGGATTGGATAATGATATGACTGTGGTAGAGCATGTTCCTTTAATCATACGTGCCAATGAACAATCGCTTTTGAAAAGAGTGTATGAATAGCTAAACCTATCTAAGAAGCGCTACCAGTTTACTTATTTGATTTTGTTTCCCAATAGCTATTATCCAATAAGGCTGTGGATTCTTTTTATCAATGCCCAATTGATTTAAATTTAAGATTTTGGTATCACCAGCTAATAATGCAGTGACGGTAAAATGCTTTTCATTTCCTTGTAGTAGTGCAATTTGTTTTACCTTATTTCCTTGGCTTTGATTAATTTGATAGGTATTATCCGACTTCTTTACAATTACAGGCGCATTCACTTCATATTGAACCAGCCATGGCATAGTAGGTAATAGTGCAGGCTTTTGGTAATAATTTTGTTGCAAACTATCATTCCAATTATTAGGATTATTTTTAAAACTACTGCTGCTGAAATAAATACTACCTCTTGTGTTTTCTATTTCTCTTTCTCTTTTAATTTGATAAGGAAGTTCATTCTTGTCTCTCCATGAATTATTGGTACCTGCTTTATACATACCATGCCCTATGTACAAATTTTTTCCATAGCTATGTTTATTCCACCAATCAATAATGGTATCGTAGTTGGCTAGAGGGTGTCCATGTTCCCAATAAATTTGTGGGGCAATATAATCTACCCATCCCTTTTCCAGCCATAATAAAATATCTGCATACAAATCGTCATAATTGGTTTGGCCTGCTTTGGTCTCACTTCCTCTAGGATCTTTTGATTTATTTCTCCATACGCCAAAAGGACTGATGCCAAATTGCACTGCAGGTTTTACTTGATGAATAGAAGCGTACAATTGTTTTACAATCGTATCACAATTACTTCTTCTCCAATCTTCTTTAGGTAAGCCTCTTTTATTTTTTACATAGGTGGCCTCGTCTGGGAATTCTTTACCTGCAATTCGATACGGGTAAAAATAATCATCCATATGAATAGCGTCAATATCATACCTGCTCACTAAATCTCTTACAATACGATTGGTGTGCTGCCATACTTCTGGCAAACCAGGGTTAAAATATTTTTTGTCACCATAAGTTAAAAACCATTCAGGATGTAAACGAGTAATATGACTTGGTGCAATACTTGATTTTTTTATATTAAATACCGCTCGATACGGATTAATCCAAGCATGAAATTCCATTCCTCTTTTATGGGTCTCGAAAATCATAAATTCTAATGGATCATAAAAAGGGCTAGGGGGCAAGCCTTGTTTACCCATCAAATATTCACTCCAGGGCTCTAAGGTGGAAGGGTACAATGCATCGGCCGAAGGACGCACTTGCATAATAATGGCGTTCATTCCATTTTTTTGATGCAGATCTAATAAGGCCATGAATTCTTGCTTTTGGGACTCATTGGATAAGCCCCTCTTACTTGGCCAGTCTATGTTTTCAACAGTGGCGATCCATACACCTCTAAATTCAAAGACATTTTTATCTGCTAAGTTGGGTTGGGCTTGCACACTTATTAAAACCAAAAGTAGGCATACGCCAAGCGTAAATCGCTTCATAAAATTTATATTATTTGTAGAC
>CANHOY010000010.1 GCA_947462495.1 Bacteroidota bacterium | reverse complement strand
TTATTATTCATCATCCAATGAGCATCGCTACACAATACCTTTCCATATTGCTCATAACTACTCCAGTTTTTTACATACACAAAATCGGCGTCCTTCAAAGCAGCCTCTTGATTGTGCGTAATGGTTGCACCATTGGTAAATTCAGTAGCCAACGCATAACCTTCTGGGTGCGTAATTACAAAATCAGCTTCCCCCCAAGCATTCACCCACTGGCTAAAACTATTGGCAACACATTGTGGAATAGGTTTGATATGTGGCGCCCAGGTTAAAACAATTTTAGGTTTCTTATTTTTAAAAGAAACATTGGAGGCCATGGACTCTTGTATAGTAATAATATCTGTTAAAGATTGTAATGGATGTAAGGTCGCCGATTCTAAACTTACAATGGGAATTCCAGCATATTTTATAAATTGGTTGATAATTTTTTCGCTATAATCTTCTTCCTTATTAACCAAGCCAGGAAAAGTACGAATACATACTATATCAAAATAGTTGCCCAAAATAGGTGCCGCGTCTTTAATATGCTCTACTGTATTTCCATTCATGATAGCCCCTTCTGCAAATTCTAAAGCCCAGCCTTCTTTGTCTACATTAAAAACGATCGGCTCCATGCCCAAATTTTGTGCAGCCACTTGTGTACTTAATCTGGTTCTTAAACTAGGATTTAAAAATAGGAGCCCAATTCGTTTATTAGCCCCCAATGATTTATCTAAAAAAGGTTGCGCTTTATATTCTAATGCCTTTTTTACCAATGCATTCATATCAGAAATATCTTTTACTGAAATAAACTGTTTCATAAATTAAGAATGGGTTTGTTTCAATTGTTGAATAGCGGCATTCAATCTGTTTAAAAATAAGTTAATATCCTCCATCGTAATAGCCAATGAAGGCAATAGCCTTATTACATTGGGTTTAGCTTCACCAGTAAATACTTTATAATCACTCAATAACACTTTACGCAGTTCCTCCAATCCAGTTTCCATTTCGAATCCAATCATTAAGCCACGACCTCTAACTATTTTAACGCCAACCGTATTTTTTAATGCATCAATTAAATAGCTTCCTTTTTCAACAGCCGTAGCTATTAAATTTTCTTTTTGGATCACTTCAATTACCGCCAATGCAGCAGCACAAGCCAAAGGATTACCACCAAAAGTAGTTCCCAATAAACCAAACTTAGCTTGAATATGCGGTGCAATTAAAATGGCGCCAATAGGAAATCCATTGCCCATACCCTTGGCCATGGAATAAATATCTGCATTAACCCCAGCTATATCATGAGAAAAAAAATGTCCAGTACGACCATAGCCACATTGAACACTATCAGCAATATATATCGCCCCTGCATCATCGCAACATTTTCTAATGGCTTGTAAAAAAGGAACACTTGCTTTGTAAATGCCCGCTACCCCCTGAATGCCTTCTATAATAACTGCAGCTATTTCATTACTTTCAGTAGCGAAACAATTTTTCAATGCGGCTATATCATTAAAAGGCAAGAAGATAATATTATCGGTCTCATTCACAGGCGCTATAATACTTGCATTGTCCGTTGCCGCCACTGCCAAAGAGGTACGGCCATGAAAGGCTTTCTTAAACGAAATAATTTTTTTTCTTCCAGTATGAAAGGAAGCTAATTTTAAAGCATTCTCATTGGCCTCCGCCCCACTATTACATAAGAACAATTGAAAATCTTTTTTACCGCTTACATCATTAATGGCATTGGCCAATTGCGCTTGAATAGGCATGATTACTGAATTGGAATAAAAAGCCATCGCATGCAATTGATCCTCGATTCTTTTTACCCAATGTGGATGTGTGTGTCCAATGCTAATCACTGCATGGCCTCCATACATGTCTAAATATTCCTGCCCCTTATCGTCCCACACACGGCTGCCAGCCGCTTTGGTAATAGCGATAGGATTTAAAGGATAGACATTGAATAATGACATGGTTATAAATTAAATAAGTCGTTTAAAAATAATTTGCTTTTAATTGAAGCCCTGCGATTTCTTCCAATCCAAACATTAAATTCATATTTTGAACTGCTTGCCCTACTGCCCCTTTCAATAAATTATCCAATACCGCATGAATGGCAATTTTATCACCTTGTTGCTCAATATGAATCAAACACTTATTGGTATTCACTACTTGCTTCAAATCAATATTGGTTTTACTTACATGTGTAAAAGAAGCTCCTGCATAATAAGATTGATATAGCTCATACAGTGCTTCTAACTTTAATGTAGTGGACAATATGGAACTTACCAATATGCCTCTTGTAAAATCTCCTCTCCATGGAACAAAATGAACTGCTGCTTTGTTTTTTCCTTGCAAAAGATTTAGGTTTTGTTCTATTTCATGGATATGTTGATGTTGCAATGTTTTATAGGCTTGAATATTATTGGCTCTCCAACTAAAATGATTGGTAGCTGTAAGCCCTTGCCCTGCACCAGTAGACCCTGTAATACCAGTAGTAAACACATCCGTCAATACTCCTTGGGAAGCCAATGGCAATAAACTTAATTGAATGGCAGTGGCAAAACACCCTGGGTTGGCAATATTTTGAGCAGCTACTATAGAAGACTTATTGAATTCTGGTAAACCATATACAAATTGTCTCCCACCAATAGAGGCACCTTCAGTTAATCTAAAATCTTGAGAAAGGTCTATTATCTTGATGCTTGATTTTATTTCATGATTGGTCAAAAACTTTTTGGCATCACCGTGACCAACACATAAAAATAACACCTCTATGTTTTGATCCAACTCATTTACAAATTTCAAATCCGTATCCCCCACTAAATCGGTGTGTACTTTACTCAAAAACTCCCCAGCATTACTGGTGCTATGCACAAAAGTAATAGTAGCATTAGGATGACGAAGCAATACACGTAGCAATTCGCCCCCTGTATATCCTGCACCTCCGATAATTCCTATTTTTACTTTTTGCATCTTGTTTTTTTTATTTTTTATTCGAATCTTTAATCTGATGGAAAATACTGGTTTGATTGCCAAATATTTTTGTAAACCCTCTTACATCTGCCCCTGTCCAACCTGTATTCATTTCTCCATACTTCCCAAACTTAGCACTCATTAAATCGTTAGCCGATTCAATACCTAAAACTTGAAAACGATAAGGATTCAATTGAATAAACACTTCTCCGGTTACTTGGTCTTGTGCACTATTTAAGTAAGCTTCTATATCCCGCATCACTGGATCTAATATTTGACCCTCATGCAACCAGTTGCCATAAAATTGTGCCAATTGGTCTTTCCATGACAATTGCCATTTTGTTAAAACATGTTTTTCTAAAGCGTGATGCGCTTTTAATATTACCATGGGGGCAGCCGCTTCAAACCCAACTCTTCCTTTAATACCAATGATGGTATCCCCCACATGAATATCTCTTCCAATACCATACGCCCCAGCAATAGATTGTATGTATTGAATGGCTTCGGTTGGATGCGTGAATGTTTTTTTATTAACGGTTTTAATTTCTCCTTTTTCAAAACCTATCACCATTTCTTCGGTTTGCCCTTCTTTGGTCATTGGAGTAGGCCAAGCGCTTTCAGGCAACATGCCTTTAGATTGCAAAGTTTCTTTGCCACCGACACTGGTGCCCCACAAACCTTTATTAATAGAGTAAGCCGATTTTTCAAAATTCATTTGAACTCCTTTTCCTTTCAAGTAATCAATCTCTGCTTCTCTGCTCAATTGCAAATCACGAATGGGCGTTAGAATTTCAACCCCTGGAATCATAATTTGAAATATCATATCAAAACGTACTTGATCATTGCCCGCACCAGTACTGCCATGCGCTACTAATTTAGCCCCTACTTTTTTTACATGGGCTGCAATATGCAATGCCTGACTTAAACGCTCTGCACTCACACTTAATGGATAGGTATTGTTTTTTAAAACATTCCCAAAAATTAAATACTTAATGATGCTATCATAATAGCCCTTTACTGCATCAACAGTAGTATGTGTCTTTACGCCCAAGGCATAGGCATGTGCTTCAACTTTTTTTAATTCCTCCGCCCTAAAGCCACCCGTATTTACAATAACACTGTGCACTTCTAATCCTTTGTCCTCCGTTAAGTACTTTACACAAAACGTAGTATCTAATCCCCCACTAAATCCTAATACAACTTTTTCCATAACATTTATTTTTTTCTAAACCAGTTCAATAATTTACTTTGTTTTATTTTCATAAAACGTTCATACAACTTAGAGTTGTTTGAAAAGTCTTCCACCACTTCTTCAATTGGATGTGTTTGCTTTGGCTCATACAACATGGCGGTACACATACAATTTTTACGATCCTTACTCATTAAAATTTCATAGTTCACACAGCTTTTGCAACCCGCCCAAAATTCTTCATCATCGGTAAGCTCGCTATAGGTAACTGGCTCATACCCTAATTCACTATTTATTTTCATTACTGCCAATCCAGTAGTCAATCCAAATATTTTTGCATTGGGATACTTTTCTCTGGACAATTGAAAAGTAGTTTGTTTAATTTTTTTTGCAATCCCAGTTTTTCTAAAGGCTGGTGCTACAATTAAACCACTATTGGCAACAAACTGTCCATGTTGCCAAGCTTCAATATAACAAAACCCTACCCAGGTTCCATCCTCCGTTAAAGCGATAACAGATTTACCTTCATTTATTTTCATGGCGACATATTCAGGACTGCGTTTTGCAATGCCCGTACCACGCGCTTGAGCCGAAGAGGCCATTTCATCAGTAATATCATGTGCAAATGAGGCGTCCCCACTGTGGGCAACGCGTACTATTATTTTCTGTTCCAATGAGCTTTTAATTTTAAGGAAAATACAATGCTGGCGGAAGAATGATTCTTTGGGTTTTTTTCCACTGATAGGGGCAAGTGCCAATTGCTCGTCCTATCAGAATCCACGTCGGCAGAAAAAGCCTATAATGCTAGGCATCAAAATTGGGCTCGGTTCATTCAAAACAGGTACTGGTGCATATTTTGCACTAGCGATAATTGTATGTAATTGTACCTGTTTCATTTAGATTACTCCTTTGTATAAGAAGGAGGACCTAAAAGTATAAAATAAAATAGACAAATAGGGCTTAAGGCCCCCTCTAATTTGATCTAATTAGGACTAAAAGGTCTCTATTCACCCTAAAATGAATGGCTGTTAGTTTTAAGATCCCCTAATAGAATCGTAATTTTGTAGCAAATAGGAATGTATGAAAATAGTAAAAAGTGGATTTTTAGTAGGATGTGTTTTGCTAATATTAGCCTGTGGCCAAAGCAATTCAACTAATTCAGTTTCCACCACCGATACCATGAATGTGGTGGCAGCGGATACGGCTACCGAAAAAACTTTTGCAGTAAGCTTAGTAAATAATAAAAAAGATCCCACTTGTGGCATGCCGGTGACTGCAGGGATACATGACACCACCCATTATGAAAATAAGGTATTGGGATTTTGTTCTGTTGAATGCAAAAATGAATTTTTGAAAAATCCAAAGGCGAATCTAGCTGCTGCAGAAATTAAGTAAATTAGAAATAACTATTACGCTGAAATAGAATTAAAAGCTTAGCTACTTTTTTTAAAAAGAAGGCTACTAAAAAAGTGTTAACTAAATAAATAAGCAATATCGTCCTTGGTTAAAGATTTAACAAAGCCCACTTCATCCGATATTAATTCCTTTGCTAAATTTCTTTTTCTTTCTTGTAGTTTTAAAATTTTATCTTCTACCGTATCATTACAAATCATTCGATACGCGAAAATATTTTTTGTTTGTCCTATTCTATGGGTTCTATCAATCGCTTGTTGTTCTACCGCAGGATTCCACCAAGGATCTACAATGTAAACATAATCGGCTGCCGTTAAATTTAAACCTACGCCACCCGCTTTTAATGAAATTAAAAATACACGACAATTGTCGTCATTTTGGAATCGTTCAATGGCACGTTCTCTTTCTTGAATAGTACTTCCACCATCAAAATACTCATAGTCGATGCCTAATTTTTTTAACTGCTCTTTAATAAGCGCCAACATGCCTAAAAATTGTGAGAACACCAAAGCCTTGTGCCCGCCTATGTTTTCGGCAATTTCACGAGTAAGTTCATCCAGTTTTACAGACTCATTAGGATAAGCTTCGTCTTTTAAAATAGCAGGGCTATCACAAATTTGTCTCAATTTCATTAATCCTTGTAAAATGGAAAGTTGTGATTTTTGTATGCCCTTCTCTTCCACCATTCCTATTAATTTATCTCTGTAATCATTTCGGTAAGCTTCATAAATTTTTCTTTGTGCATCACCCATTTCACAATACAAAACCATTTCTTGTTTTTCAGGTAAGTCTTTGGCCACTTGTTCTTTCGTTCTTCTTAATATAAAAGGAAAAACAAATTTACGTAGATGCTCTTTTTGTTCTTGCTCATCAAACTTGTCAATAGGCATCGAAAAATTATGCTTGAAATATTCCACCGTGCCCAACATGCCTGGATTTAGAAAATTCATTTGAGCATAAATATCAAAAGTATTGTTTTGTAAAGGCGTACCACTTAAGCATAATTTATTAGCCGCTTTTAATAAGCAAGCTGCTTTGGTCACTTTACTAGAAGGATTTTTAATGGCCTGACTTTCATCCAAAATCACATAATCAAAATTAACTTCCACAAACATTTTTATATCACTTCTTAAAGTACCATAAGTGGTAATGATTACTTCTACCTCTTCTTTTAAAATGAGTTGCTTGTTTCTGCTTCCTCCATGATGAATATGATATGTTAAGCTAGGCGTAAACTTTTTTAATTCATTTTGCCAGTTGTATAAAAGTGTCGTTGGACAAACTACTAAAGCCACCAATTTGCCGTTCTTTTGTTTTAAATGCTGTAAGAAAGACAGGGTTTGTATGGTTTTACCCAATCCCATGTCATCTGCTAATATGCCGCCCCATTGTACATCATGTAAATAATTCAACCACTGAAACCCACTTACCTGATATGGACGTAAAATAGGCAATAAGTGTTCGGGAGGGGTGATATCCGCTATAGCATAACGTTCTCTAATTTTTTCATACTTGCCTTCCAATTGAAAAATTAGTTCTTCCTCATCTCTTTGTTGATACAATTCATCTAAAATAGAAAAATGGTATTTACTTAATTTTAAAGTGTCCGTTTTCCCTTCCCCAACCTTAAACAATAAAGAATATTTATTGAGCCATTTTTCGGGAAGTACTCCCAAACTACCATCTTTTAAGGGTACAAACTGTTGCTTATTAGACAACATATTTTTTATATCCTGAACAGATACCTTTTGCTCACCAAAAGAAATTTCCACTTTCGCATCAAACCAATCCGTATTGCTACTAATGTATAATTTAGTAGAAGGCTTGGCCGTATTAAATTTAAATTGTTTTAAATACTCTGTACCAAATAATGGAATTTGTTTTTCACGAAGCGTATCTATAAACAAAAAGAACCAATTATTTTTTAATACCTCAGCTCCTTTTAAAGCCAATACATTGCCTTCATTGGGTCGAATAAAACCTGAATGCAATTGTTCTATAATATTCATTAATTGTCTTTCTGCAGCCAGATCTCTTTCTAAAATAATAATTTTATCGCCAACTTGTTGAATCACCGAAGGACCATCTTCTTTTTGAACTATGATTTCATTATAGGCATATAAAGGTTCAAAAAATAAATAGTCCCCATTTTCTTTTAATAAAATTTGTAATTGAGGCTTCACCCCTTTTACTTTTTCTTGTAAGACATTCTCTAAAGCTACTTGGTATTTTTTAGACAAAGGCAATAAAGTACTTTGTAAATACTGCGGCCATTGATCTAAATCAATTTCATGAAAACCTTTGGGCATAAACTTTTCCACCCAAAATAAATCGTCTCTATTTTTCCAAACAAAAAATTGATGATGGTATTGAAAAATAAAATTCGACTTTGCATGATTCTCTTCTAATGGAATATTTCCTTCTGGTAAATTTACTCCTGCATATACTAGGTATCTACCCTCTTCTTTCTCCACTTTAAAACTAGGCTGAATGGTATTAAATACCAATTCCGCCTTGTGTAAATTAGCAGTAGTAAATGGTTTATTCTGAGGTAGGAAAAAATTAAATGGATGTTCCGATAAGTCTCTCCAGACCTTCTCTAACTTTGGATGAAGGTATTCTTGAATTAATTCCTTGGTTTCATCGGGCAAACTATCTTCCTCTGC
Source organism: Bacteroidota bacterium (assembly GCA_947462495.1). Classification (GTDB taxonomy): domain Bacteria; phylum Bacteroidota; class Bacteroidia; order Chitinophagales; family Chitinophagaceae; genus Sediminibacterium. The sequence goes on along the minus strand of CANHOY010000010.1, from coordinate 10,811 downwards.
GTGAACAATGGTATCCCATATGCCCTGAAATGGAGAATTCTTATTTAAGAACTTAGACATTTCTGCAGTTTGTAATTTCTTAACTAGTTGTATTAGTATTTTATCTTCTTCTTTAATTAAAGCAGGTACCACCAATTTAGCTAAATCGAGTTTTTCTACTTTTCCAATAAAAGAAGTGCCTTCTTCATTTACTTCTCCTTTAATAACATTGAAAATTATATATGGATATGCCGTAGGCTGATGCTGCATAACTATACCATAGCGTTCCTTCACTTCCACTTGCTTAGTACTTTCACTGTCTTCCTCTTCTAAGTCCCAGTCATTTGACTTAGGCCTTTTGATGGTCGTAATAGCACTATTGGCATTCAACTTTAAAACTTTCTCATCTAATACTTTTAAAAAGGGTTTTCCATCGTGATAAATAAATTCAAACTTATCTTCTATATAATCATCTAAGGTGTAACCATATAATGCTAAAAGCTTATTTTTTTCTCTATCCCAATTACGAATGGTTTCAAAATAATCTGCACCCTTTAGTTGAAACAGCTGCAATAATAAAATGGTCTTATGTATACAAAGTGGATATTCAGTTTCAGATAAACAATCGCAAGAAGTATCAAAAAAACGCTCTTCATTTTTTTGAATAATAATTTGATGGGTTTTCCCTTTATCGTGAAATTCAGCAACTACTTTTTCATTTTCGCTTTCAACAATATGTGGCCTTATTGATTTTAATGTTTCTTCAGCTTTTTCAAAGACGTTCTTAGAACATAACATTCGGATCATTTTTAGATCCAAGCTTTTTGTTCTTAATAAGGTATGGGTTGTTTTATAAGATGCGGGCTTGTAGTCTAATAAATTTTTATCTAGTAAATCCTGCACATAAAATAAGGCAGCTGCCTTATGTCTACATACTTCAGATAAATTATAAGGACAACCACATCTTAAAGATAAAGTGGCAGCACTCTTAAAATTCTCAATGGTGACTTTATAATAAGTACTATACCCATCATCTTTTACCCTGCAAAATATAGTTCCAATTAAAGGATCAAATTTTGCGAGTTCAATATTTTTAAGGGCAAATATTTTTTTACCGCGACGTATCACCTCTTCGGTGCCGTAGCTATAAATGTGTTTTACTAAGTAGGGTAATGCCATAATGGTACAAAAAGCCCTTAAAAAAGGGCAATTTGCAAATGTAAGGCTTTGCTAGCTAAATATGTAGTCCTATTCCAATGAATGTGGAAAATAAAAAAATTAAACCTGATTGATCAGCGCACCCTCCTTAAAAATAGGCAAAGATGGGGCTACATCTCTTGAAATACAATATAACATGTCCTCTTCTAGTCCAAAAGCAGCCAAACGATGCCAATGAGTGACTGTTTTAATATAAGTAGTTAATTGATCCTTTTGTTGCATATATAGCTGATTGGCCATAAAACTACTATCACATTGAATATCAAAATGCGTCTTTACTTCTTCAATGACTGCCCCAGCAAATAAAACATCTTCAATGTTGAATTTATTTTTCCAGCCAGAGCATCCTAAAATAACAGGCGAATCTTGGCTTTTTAGAAACTCAACTACTTTACTCAGGTTGGGGAAAGAACCTGTAATGATATTTTTTGCGCCTTGTTTCAAGGCCATATGCAACAGCTTAGTTCCATTGGTAGTGGTAATTACCAAAGTTTTATTTTCAATAAAAGACCTTGGGTATTCTGATGGTGAATTACCATAAGATAGTCCCGGTATTATTTTACCATCTCTTTCCCCCGCAGTCACACCACTCGTTTGTTTTCCCACTTCAATACAAAGCTCTGGCGAATCCACCGGTATCACTTTACTGGCTCCATTGTATAAAGCAGTCGCAATGGTGGAAGTAGCTCTGAAAACATCTATAATAACTACAATACTATCTTTAATCTCATATAGATCTAAAAGCTGTGGCGTAAGTACGGTATGTAAACTAGGTTTCGATTTCTTTACTGCATTCATAAGACACAAAGATACAAAACACTTATTTTAAACTAATTCTTTTGTGACCGCATTTTTCTTACTTAAAATTAATATTTCTGAAACAATAATGTCTGTACTTACCCTTTTGACTGCATTTTTATCGGTATAGGATTTCGTAAGCAATCTTCCTTCCACAGCTACCTCAATTCCTTTGACTAGATATTTTTCAACATACTGAGCCAGCTTAGACCAGGCTACCAAATTAAACCATTGCGTTTCCTCCACCCATTCCCCCTTGGCATTTTTATAACGGTCATTGACCGCCAAACGCATATTGGCCAATTGATTGTTTTCTTTAAAAATTTTGATTTCCGGATCGGCCCCTAAATGTCCGATCAATTGCACTTTGTTTTTAATTGCTTTCATAAGAATTTGATTTGTTAAGCAACAAAATTGCAATTCTTATGCATGTCAAAATTCAGTATTTATCTCAAGAAAAATAGGTACAAATAAATTGAACTTAAACTTATTTAAAAGGAAACTTCACTACCTGTGCTTTCACTAAAGTATTGCGAATGTCAATATATATAGCTGTTCCAGGCTTGGCATGTTCGGCAGCTACATAGCCCATTCCAATGGCTTTGCCCAAACTTGGTGCCTGAGTACCAGAAGTAACAGAACCAATTAGTGTACCAGCTGCATCTTTAATTTCATAATAATGTCTAGGTATACCGCGATCAATCATTTCAAAACCAACTAATTTTTTGGAAACTCCATTTGCTTTTTGATTCGCCAAGACTGTTGAGTTGGTAAAGGATTTAGTGAACTTAGTTATCCAACCTAAGCCTGCTTCTATAGGACTAGTGGTATCATCAATGTCATTTCCGTACAAACAAAATCCCATTTCTAAACGCAAAGTATCTCTGGCACCTAAACCAATGGGTTGAATACCAAAAGCGGCTCCCGCTTCAAAAATAGCCTCCCAAATTTTATTGGCATTGTCATTAATATCTTCAAAATAAATTTCAACTCCACCAGCCCCTGTATACCCCGTTGCACTTATCAATACATTCTCTATGCCTAGCATTTCCCCTTTAGCAAAACTATAATAAGGCATATTGGTTACATCCATTTTAGTTAATGTTTGTATCACTTGTGTAGCTTTAGGACCTTGCACCGCTAACAATGCAGTTTTAGGACTTATATTATGCATCTCTACTCCTTGCGTATTGTGTTTCGAAATCCAATTCCAATCTTTTTCAATATTAGAAGCGTTCACTACCAACATGTATACTTTATTTTTCTCTACACAATACACCAATAAATCATCTACAATCCCACCATCCGTATTAGGTAAACAACTGTATTGCGCTTTACCATCTTCTAATAGGGATGCATCATTAGAAGTAACACTTTGAATTAAATCCAGTGCATGAGGCCCTCTTAAAATAAACTCTCCCATATGACTTACATCAAACACACCCACTTTATTTCTTACCGCTGCATGTTCATCGTTAATACCAGTATAGCTAATAGGCATATTGTAACCAGCAAAGGGTGCCATTTTCGCGCCCAGTGCAATATGTTTATGGGTAAAAGGAGTGTTTAATATTTCGCTCATGGAATAAATAATTTGTACGAAGATAAACAAAAAGAGTACCAAATAAAAACCCCTTCTATGGTAGAAGGGGTTTGTTTATAAGAACCAATAGATATTATGAAACCTTAATAAGTGAAGCGGTCTAGCACCCAATGCAGGTCTACAAATTTTGAAGCCGCTTTATTTACTTTGTTAATCGCACTGGGTTCATCTAAATGAATATTGCCCGTTTTTTTAGACGCCTTTTCAGCCTCTTTTTGTAATTTAAGTCTTTCTTCTTTCAGCTCTTGTAATTCTCTTTGCATTTCAGTTGGATGATCTGAATCAATAAGATCATCTGGTTCAGTAGTATATATATCTGATGCCCTTTTAATTTTTTCCAAACCCGTGCTGGTCATTTTATATTCCACCCCTCTTTCAAATTGATAAGATTCATTGTCCCAGGGTTCATTCCACTCATCATACCAGTTGTCATCAGAAGTAATACGATCAATGGTACCCATCCTCATACCCCTTCCATTGATATTCACATTAGTTTGAGACCAACCTTTATTTGATATTTTAATACGCTTTCCTATAGGTACCGCAATGGTCATAATAATATGCTGATTTCTAAATTTATCTATTTTATTAATACCAATGCCTTTATCTAAATACAACAAACTATCTTGCTGTGTGAGTTCAAAATTTATTTTATTCGCAAGTTCATTGGCATTTTGTATGGACTTTCCATTACTTAGCTTCACCACTTTCACTTGAAAACTATCATTTAAAGATTGTACAATTCTAATGCGTAAATTTCTTACAAAAACAGTGTCTGCGTCATAGTAACCTTCAAAAGGTGTGATTTCGAACCAATGATTTTCATAATACTTCATTTTGGGTGCTGCTGTAATTTCTATAAAGTCAATGGCAGGGTTAGTCAAAGCAATACTTTGCTCTGTAGGAACATTATGTCTTGAAAAGCTATTTCCTAAGCTACTACCAAAATAAAATAACATGACCCAACCCGCTATCCATAAAGCCCAAAAACTTGACCTTACCCATACATTTGCTTTTTTAAATCCAGCAATTTTTCTGATTACCGCCGTTACAATACCAATAATAGGCACCCAGATAAAAAGTAAAATGGCTCCAATCACAGACCAAGTTTGTGCACCCTCTTCCAATAAGAATCTTTTTAAGGGCAATAAAGCAGTGGCTGCTGCACCTATTCCAAATAAAGCAGCTAATAAGGAGATGCCTACTGTCGCCAAAATAAAATAAACGAATCCCTTAATGCATAAAGTAATGATTCTTCCTATATAGTAAATAAATCCTTTTCTTTTTTCACTGGGTGGAGGAGCAGCAGCATCATTTGATGTTGTTTGTTTGCCTTCATTATTAGCCTCAGCATTGTCCTTATTTTTATTATATAAATTACTTCCCCAAGATTGGGCTCTCTTGCTAAAACCCTCCATATCATTTTGAATGGTGTTCTTAATGCTATTAATATCCACTTTCTCGCCTACCATTTCTAATTTATCCGCACTGGTTTTTGCCTCAGGCAATACCAGCCACAAAACGATGTATACAAAAACGGCTCCAGGGCTAAAAGTAATATCTAAAAAATTAGGAAAATCAGGAAATTCCCAAAATTGCCAAAGATGTAAATGTCTAAAATTAAAAATAAATCTGATGAATGGAATTAAAAATAAAATTCTAATAATCCATACTTGAATACCAAAATATTTTGATAAGCCTCCACAAACACCGCCTAATATTTTATTGTCTAAATCTCTAAACAATCTTTTACGAACACCGCCAACTTCTTTAACAGAAGTGCTTGGTACTGCAATCCATAATATTAAATAGCCCAGTATATTGACACCGATTAAAAAGAACCAAAGGATCCGCACTACCAATGGCTCTATTCCAAAGTAGTTAGCGATACCACTACAAACACCGCCCAACACCTTGTTGTGTTCATCACGGTATAATCTTTTGGGTCTATTGTTCGTTGATTCGAAATTTGAATATGCATGATTGCTCGTATTTTGATAATTACTTTGACTTGTATTTTGTTGAGATTGACTTGTGCTTGCTTCAAATCCGTCCTGTGCTTCAAAATCGGCAGGACGGCCAATACTTGCAATAATTAAATTCATATCCTGCGCAGCAATACAAACCGTTCCTTTTTTCAAACGATCTTCACATAATTCTGCAATGCGACATTCAATGTCATTGATAATTTCATCACGACCTTCCTCATTAGCGAAATAAGTACGAAGCGATTCTATATATTGTTTCAACATTTCATAAGCCAATTCCTCTATGGGAAGTATGCGACCTTGAAAATTGATATTGATAACTTTGTTCATGGTATTATTATTTAAGAAACTATTTTAGTTTCTGATGAATTAATGGGGTGGGTATTTTGTATTAGTTCATTAACAGAATTGGTCATCTCGTTCCAAGTTTTTAATAAAACTTCGAAAGCAGCTTTTCCTTCTTCGGTCATCACAAAATATTTTCTTGGGGGGCCACTGATACTTTCTACCCAACGATAATTTAAAAGTCCTGCGTTTTTTAAACGAGTCAACAAAGGATACAAGGTCCCTTCTAGAATATGCAAATTGGCCCCTTTCATTTTCTCAACAATATCACTAGGATATACCTCCCCTTGTTGAATGATGGACAATATGCAAAACTCCAAAACGCCCTTACGCATCTGACTTTGTGTGTTTTGAATATCCATAACAATTAATTTGAAATGCAAAGCTATGGATAATTATAGTACTATGTATCACATAGTACTATAATTTATAAAATAAAATCATAACTACCTCATAATAAAGATATTATAAAATAGATATTTTTACCAGCGTTTAAATAAAAGGATAAATGGTAGCTTATTAGAGTCTTAATAGACCACTAATTCATAAAAATCTTCTTCTTTGAGATAGGTATTGGCCAAGGCTAAAATTTGTTCAGGCTGTACTTCCCGAACCACTTGAATCGTATTGTAAAAATAGTCGGCTGTTAAGTCATTTAATAGATAAGATTTCCAACGACTAATAATTTGAAAAGGTCCATCTAAATCACCTAACAAGGCGCCTAACATATAATTTTTAACCAATTTTAATTCATCTGGCTCCACTAAGGTTTCTCTTAATTTTTTCATTTCCTTGTACACTTCTTCTATGGTGGCTTTACAAACATCTTTGCCTGCATCCGTACTCACCATCCAAGCCCCCGCGTGTTTATAGTTTTGTAAATAACTATGTATGCCATAGGTATAGCCTTTGTCTTCTCTAATATTACTCATTAGTCTGGATCCAAAAAATCCACCAAAAATATTATTCAGTACTTGCGCTGCTGGAAAATCGGGATGATGTCTATTAGGAAATGGTCTTGCCAATCGAATAGACCCTTGCACCGAAGCCGCATCATTCACAATGCTATATTTTTTTTGAGTAGCCGAAACAATAGGATGAATCTGTTCTTTAATTTCTTTTTTATTTAAAGCAAGTTGTCCAATATGCTTATTCAGCAAGGCTTCTATATTACTTGGAAATTTACCTGCAATAAAAATTACACATTTCCCTTGCTTATAATACTTGTCATAAAAAGCCACCAAATCTTCTCTATTAATATTTTTATAATCCTGTTCCACAGAATATTTTCCATAAGGATGTTCAAATCCAAATAAATATTCATCAATCAATCTATTGGCAATAAAATCTCCTTTTTTTAAATTCAGCAGCAACCTTTGAATTTGATTTTGTTTTAAAATCGCAATTTCTTTTTCAGGGAAAGTGGCTTGGGAAATAATTTCTCCCATGAGTGGAATCACTTCTTCAAAATGCTTTGTCAAACAATGCAAAGTAACTGTAGCAGTTTCATTGGTGCAGGTCCTATTTAAATGCGCCCCATAAAATTCAAAGGCATCTGTTATTTCAAAGGAAGACTTGGTACTGGTTCCATTTTTTAATAAAAAATTGGTAGCCGCTGCTACCCAATTTTTTTCTTCATAGGTATTACCCGCATCAAATACCATGTCCACCAACAACACTTCCTGAGATCCTCCTTCATAGGCATACACTTCTACCCCATTGTCTAAAGCAAATTTTTGATAGGGTTTCAATTGAATATCAAAATCGATAGCGTCTTTTATTATAGGTGCTACTATTCGGTCTACTGCCATAATTTAAGATTTACTATAATAATATAAAGTGTTGCGATTGGTGTCTTGGAAAATTTGTTTTGCCGTTTGTTGAATCATCGCAGGCGTTACTTTTTGATACAAAGACAACTCTTTGTTCATTAAGTCGGCGTCACCTAATAATTCATAAAATGCTAAACTATGTGCTCTATTCATAATACTCATATCCTCAAAACAAATCACGCTCTCTGTTTTGTTAATTACTTTTTGCACTTCTTTGGCATCTAGTATTTCATTTTTTATTTTTTCTACCTCTTCTAGCACTGCTTTTTCTGCAACGGTCATGCTGATGCCTTTCACTAATTTTCCTTCTATCACCAATAGGCCTGGGTCAACGGTCCCAAAATGATAACAATCTATAGAAGAAAATATCTGTTTTACTTTAATCAACTGCTCATACAATCTAGCCGAAGTTCCTCCACCTAAAACTTCTGTAATTAAATCAGTGGCATGATAGCCTTCATCAAAGCGCCCACCCATATGCCAAGTCATCATCAGCATATCCAAAGGCACGTCGGCACGCACATCCATGGTTCTACTTTTTTCTTGTACTGGCTCCTTAGGCAAGCTGCGCACATAAGGGGTACCAGCCTCAATTGGACCAAACCATTTTTCTGCCAATTGCTTTACTTGTTCTGTTTGCACGTTTCCTGTAACTACTAAGATGGCATTGTTAGGTCGATAAAATTGAAAGAAAAAATCTTTCACATCTTGCATCGTTGCATCTTCTACATGCGAAAGCGAAGCCCCAATAGTCATCCAACGATAAGGATGTTTGCTATAGGCCAAGCTGCGCATTTTATGCCATGCGTCTCCATAGGGTTTATTAATATAATGTTCTTTAAATTCTTCACACACTACTTTACGTTGTACCTCTAAACTTTTTTTACTAAAAGCCAAGGACAACATTCTATCACTTTCTAACCAAAAAGCAGTTTCAATATTTTCTGCTGGAATTTGACAATAATAATTGGTTAAGTCGTTAGTAGTATAAGCGTTATTTTCTCCACCAGCTCTTTGTAAAGGTTCATCATACACCGGAATATTAATACTGCCTCCAAACATGAGGTGCTCAAATAAATGCGCAAAACCTGTTTTAGCTGGATCCTCATCTTTAGCCCCTACGTTGTACAATACATTCACTACCGCCATGGGGGTACTGGTATCTTGGTGCACCAAAACTTTTAAGCCGTTGTCTAGTTGAAATTTTTCAAATTGTATCATAAAGACTGCGAAAATACTTAATAAGTACAACAGTTCCTTTTCTATTGAGTAGAAGCCCCTTTTAATCCTTTTCGAAACCCGATAAATTCAATTAACTTTGGGCCCAATAAATACCTAAGCTATGCAGCTGGAAGCCTTATACCAACGTGCCCTAAATTTTGAACACTTAAGCAAAGAAGAAGGGATGTTTTTATTTGAAAACGCCCCTTTAACTGAATTAAGTTATATAGCCAATGAGTTAAGAAAAAAACAAGTACCCCATGGTAAAGTCACCTGGCAAATTGATAGGAATGTAAATACCACTAATGTATGTATTGCTAATTGCAAGTTTTGTAATTTTTATCGCGTACCGGGTCATCCAGAGTCCTACATTACTAACATGGATACCTACCGTGAAAAAATTAAGGAAACCATTGAATGGGGTGGGGATCAATTATTATTACAAGGAGGACATCATCCTGAATTAGGCTTAGCATTTTATGCCGATATATTTAGTCAGATAAAAAAAGAGTTTCCAACGATTAAGTTGCATACCCTAGGGCCCCCAGAAATTGCACATATTGCGAAGTTGGAAAAGATGAGTCATACCGATGTCCTAAAAGCTTTAGTGGCAGCCGGCATGAATTCATTGCCCGGCGCAGGTGCTGAAATTTTAGTAGATCGCGTAAGAAAATTAGTATCCAATGGAAAATGTGGTGCAGATGAGTGGTTGGACGTGATGGCCTCAGCGCATCAATTAAATATTACCACGAGTGCAACTATGATGTTTGGGCATGTGGAAACCATAGAAGAAAGATTTATTCATTTGGTGCGCATTAGAGAAGTACAAGATAGAAAACCAAAAGAGGCCAAAGGTTTTTTAGCATTTATTCCTTGGACCTTCCAAGACGTAGATACTTTATTAACCAAAATTAGAGGGGTTCATAATTTAACCACCACTGAAGAATACATTAGAATGATCGCCATTAGTAGAATTATGCTTCCTAATATTAAAAATATACAAGCAAGTTGGTTAACCGTTGGAAAAGCAACGGCACAGGTTTGCTTAGAAGCAGGCGCCAATGATTTTGGAAGTATTATGTTGGAAGAAAATGTAGTCAGTGCGGCAGGTGCACCTCACCGTTTTACCTATAAAACCATTCAAGAAGCCATTAAAGAAGCCGGTTTTGAACCCCAATTAAGGGACCAACAATATGAATGGAGGACTTTACCTGCAGCCATTCAGGAGCAAGTGATTAACTATTAGGGCAAATTGTAACTTTTTGGCCCACTGTACGTTTTACGTATACTAAACAGTCAATTCTAAAGGATGAGGGATATTGAATTCAATAATTGCGTTGATGACCACGCCGATGGCGTCTACCGATTTATATTAAAAAATATAGGTCATGTAGAAGATGCGCAGGATATTGTTCAAACTGCTTTTGAAAAGCTCTGGGTCAATAGAAATAAAGTAGAGCCGCTCAAAGCCAAATCCTATTTATTTACGGTGGCCTATCATCAAATGATAGACCATATTAGAAAAGAAAAGAAAGCCACTATAACGGATAGTTATGAAGAAGCTAATGCAAAAGCTACGTATCAAAAAGATCCAGAATTAAAACAATTACTGTTGGCAGCCATTAACGAATTAAATCCTACACAGAAAAGTTTGGTTTTGTTAAAAGATTATGAGGGTTATTCTTACCAAGAAATTGGGGAGATTATGAATTTATCAGAAAGTCAAGTAAAAGTATACCTGCACCGAGCGAGAATATTTTTAAAAGAAAAATTAGTTCACCTTGAAAAAGTAGCTAACTAAAATGAGTATCAACAAAACCAATTACG
>CANHOY010000009.1 GCA_947462495.1 Bacteroidota bacterium | reverse complement strand
TATCCTTGGCCAGGCAATGTGCGTGAATTAAAAAACATTGCAGAACAAATTTCGGTGTTAAGTAAAGTAGAACACATCAATGCTGAAGTAATGAGTGGGTTTTTACCCATTCAAAATATAAATAGTGTGCCCATGGTGACAGGCAGCACCCCAGTAGGTGAATTTGCCAATGAAAGAGAAATATTGTACAAACTTTTCTTTGACATGAAAAAAGATGTGAATGAATTAAAGAAAATGTTTCTGGAGATATTACAAAACCCTTCTATTTCAGGTACGAATCATTCCAATTTTAATAAAGAATCTTTAATCAATGAATTAAAAGAGGATTTAAAGCCAGCGGTTAGTATGAGTCATCATCCTAATTCCAATAATCCTACGGTTCATATTAATTCACCTCAACCTATCCTACTTGACAATGAATCCAATGGCCATTACGAGGTAGAGGAATCCTTAAATATTATGGATAAAGAAAAAGAACTAATTTTAAAGGCATTAAAAAAGCATCGTGGTCGCCGTAAAGACGCTTCTACTGATTTAGGTATAAGTGAAAGAACTTTATACAGAAAAATTAAAGAATACGACATTGAAGAATAATTTTATTTCAACTAATTGGTATTTTAAAAAAGGAATGGCCCTACCCCTATTTTTTATGGTAGCCATGGCGAGTACCTTATTGACCAGCTGTGGCATTTATAGTTTTAGAGATGCGGTGATTCCAGAAAACATTAAAACAGTCAAAATTGCCTTTATAGAAAATAAGGCAAGATATGTGAACCCGCAGTTGGCTCCGCAATTAACTGACAAGTTGCTACAAAAAATTATCAATGGTACCAAGCTTACACGTACCAATAGTGATGAAGCACATTATCAAATTTATGCGACCATTACCAACTACGACCCATCTCAAACAGTGGGGGTAAGTGCACAACAAGCAAGCACGAATCGACTTACCGTTACAGTACATGTACTTTTAAAAAAGACTTTAGAAAATAAAGAACAAGAATTTGATGTGACAAGAAATTTTGATTTTTCTGCCAACTTAACTTTGCAAGCTGCAGAAAGTCAGCTAATGGATGACATTCTTAGAAATATAACAGATGATATTTTCAATCAAATTTTTTCAAACTGGTAATGCATGACTTCTACTTTAATTAATTCTATATTAACTCAGTGGACAGGTCATGCTGCATTAGAAGCCATCGAAACCACCGAAATGGAACAATGGGTAAATACACACCCTTATAGTCCAATTTTACAGTTGTTGTTGGCTAAAAAATACGAAATGGTCGCATCCCCCTTATTTACCGCCCAATTACAAAAAACAAGTGCCTATTTCCCCAATAATTTACAATTACACCATTTAATGCATTTGGAGGAAGAGGACGCCCTTTCCGCACCTATTGAAACAAAATTAGTCAGCATTATATCAGATCAATTGGCTCAATTTAAGGAACCCTTACAGGAGGAACAATTGGCTTTTGAAGCAGAAATGACCCCTCTTCAAAGAGACTATTTTGCAGCCCAAGGCATAGAAATTGACTTATCTAAAGTACCTCAGGACAAGTTTACTAAGCAATTAAGAAGCTTTACCGCTTGGCTAAAAGTACTTAAAACGAAGGATGGTAGCCCTCAAATTGAAGAAATTGGAGTAGAACAGGAAAAAGTGATCGCTGCAATAGCCGAAAAAGCCAATACCACCGCGGATGTCATCACCGAAGCCATGGCTGAAGTTTGGTTAAAACAAGGCAATAAACGCAAGGCAATTGACGTCTTTTCTAAATTAAGTTTTATTTTTCCTGAAAAATCCGTTTATTTTGCGTCAAGAATAGAACAACTAAAACAAAGAAAATGATAACACTATACTTAATATTAATTATTGCAGCTTCTACTGGCCTTGGATTCATGGTTTTAATTCAAAACCCAAAGGGTGGCGGTTTAAATGCCAATGTGGGCGGCTTGACCAATAATTTCATGGGTGTTAAGCAAACCACTGATGTGCTTGAAAAAGGCACTTGGATATTTGCAGCGGTCATAGCCGTATTAGCCATGACTTCTACCCTATTTTTAAAATCAGGTGGCAGCGATAGCGATAAAGGAATTTTGAATAAAGTAAATACTTCTATTACCGCCCCTGCATCCACACCAGCTCCAACCGCTCCTGCTGCTGCGCCGGCCTCTCCAGCTGCCGCACCTGCCAATGATAAGAAATAGCTTACTATTTTTAGCTTAAAAATATTTTATCCCTCCCCAGCAATCGGGAGGGATTTTTATTGTATTATTGAATGTAATTTTTTAAAGTAAGTGTACGGTTCCGAATATGAAAAAGATATTTTACCTAGTCTTGATTTTTGGATTGGTGTATACCAGTTATAATGTTTTCTTGAAAACCACCCATTTTTCAGGTGAAAAAACAAGTTTTGTATACAATAAAACAGGTCTTTCCAATTTAGCAGATACATTATTGGCGAAAAAAATAATTCTAGACAAACCTAGCTTTTTATTTTTTGCAAAAATTTTACAGGTAGAAGATAAACTTAAAGCAGGTAAATTTTTAGTATTAAAAAATACAAGCCTATTAACCTTGTTGCGTATGCTTAGAAACAATCAGCAAGCAAGCGTAAAATTTGTTTTAAATAAAGTGCGCACTAGAGCAGAATTAGCTAAATTAATTGCAACCACCTTCTCTACCGATAGTTCCGATTGCGCTGCTTATTTAAACAGCAACGACTCTTTGGCAAAATTCGAAACGGATACTACACAATTACTTACCTTATTTATTCCGAATACTTATGAGTTTTATTGGTCTAGCCCAATGACTAAAATAATACAAAAAATGAAAGCGGCTGCAGATGTATTTTGGAGCAATAATCAACGTTTAGAAAAAGCAAAAGCATTAGGCCTATCAAAAAATGAAGTGTATACTTTAGCCTCCATAGTAGAAGAAGAAACCAATAAAGATGCTGACAAAACCATTATTGCAAGTGTCTATCAAAATAGGCTTAAAATTAATATGCCCTTACAAGCATGCCCCACTATTAAATATGCGATGCAAGATTTTACTATCACCAGAATCTATGATAAATATTTAACCAACCCCTCTCCCTACAATACTTATAAAAATAAAGGATTGCCTCCAGGTCCAATTGGAACCCCTTCGCCTAAAACCATTGATTTAGTTTTAGACGCCCCCCACACCGATTATATCTATTTTGTGGCCAAAGCTGATTTTAGTGGCTACCATCATTTTAGTTCCAATTATGCCGAACATATGAAATTTGCGAAAGAATACCAGCTTAAATTAGACGAATACCAAGCGAAGAAGCTACTAAAAGATCAATAAAATAAGTTGTAAATTTATATTTAAAAAATCGCCTCATTGAATTTATTGAAACAAATTAGATCCATTTTTTTTCTAATCGTAAATCCACCGTTTTTATTTTTAAAACGTAAGGCTAAAGTGATTTATATTCCCGGTTTCGAGCGCGTTAATTTATATCAGGTATTGAAATTTTTATTCAAACAATTAAATACATTAGGCTTATACGATCGAGCCTCGGCTATTTCATTTAATTTAATTATGGCTTTGCCTGCAGCTTTTCTTTTTTTATTTTCCATCATTCCCTACTTTCCTAAAACCTTTAAAATAAAAAAACAAATTCTTTCTGTTTTCAAGGACATTGCCCCTAATTCTAGTACTTATAAATTTATTTTAGAAATAATCAATGATTTACTTAGTCAGCATGTGGGTATTTTTTCTTTTGGTTTTTTACTTTTACTTTTTTATGCCTCCAATGCGATGACAGGCATTATTAGAAGTTTTGACAAATCCATTATGCAAAACAAACCTTTTTTCTTACACCAAAGAATGAGGGCCATTCGACTCACCATTATTTTAATCTTATTGGTTTTTGCTAGCTTACTAGTACTGATAGGGCAAGATCAATTGACCACCTTATTAAGAGAAGTATTTGATATCAAAAGAAAAACCATCATCCCCTATTGGAATTTGGTAAGATGGAGCGTGATTATTCTATTGTTATTTTTTGGAAACGCATTTATTTACAAGTACGCTCCGCTTATTAAAGAAAAATGGTCCTTAATGTCCCCTGGGGCTTTGTTGTCTACCTTACTCATGCTAATTACGACCTTAGGCTTTTCCTATTGGGTAAACCACTTTAGTAGTTACAATAAAATTTACGGATCCATTGGAACGGTACTGGTGGTAATGACCTTAGTGTATATCAACGCCCTTATTTTACTCATAGGCTTTGAACTAAACGTAAGTATAGAAGTGCTCAAAAAAGAACAAAATCAGCTAGACTTGCTTTAACCACTATAGTTACTTTAAAATAAGGAAACTATTTATTGGCCATATCTGGAATTAAATCCGATTGATACTTACCAGCATCTAATTTAGCTTTAGTCTCACTAAATGCTTTCAAGGTTAAATCAATTTCTTCTTGTGTATGATCGGCAGTAGGAATAAGCCTATAAATAATATGACCTTTAGGTATAACAGGATACACTACAATAGAACAAAATATTTTATAGTTTTCTCTAATATCCATCACCATCGCAGTAGCTTCTTCTACCCCACCTTTCATATACACTGGGGTCACTACTGAATCGGTTTTGCCAATATCAAACCCTTTTTCTTTCAACCCATTTTGTAAGGCCAATGCATTTTTCCATAGCTTGGCTTTTAACTCTGGCTTTGATCTTAATAATTCTAAACGCTTCAAGTTACCAACTACATAAGGCATGGGTAAACTTTTAGCAAAAATTTGAGAACGAATATTATAACGGATATAATCAATAATAGTTCTAGGCCCTGCCATAAATGCACCAATAGAAGCCATGCTTTTGGCAAAAGTGGAAAAATACAAATCTATATCGTCTTGACAACCTTGTTCCTCTCCTGCCCCTGCTCCAGTTTTTCCTAAGGTACCAAAACCATGTGCGTCATCCACTAATAAACGAAAAGCTATTTTCTTTTTTAAAGCGGCAATTTCTTTTATTTTACCTTGGTCTCCGGCCATTCCAAAAACGCCTTCTGTAATGACCAATATTCCACCAGAAGCTTGTTTATCCACTAAAGCTTGTGCTCTTACCAATTGCTTTTCACAATCTTCCACATCATTGTGTTTAAAAACAAATCGATGTCCTGGAATCATTCTTAATCCATCGATAATACAAGCATGACACTCTGCATCATATACCACCACATCATGTCTTCCACACAAAGCATCTATGGCACTCATGATTCCTTGATATCCATAATTCATTAAAATAGCATCTTCTTTAAATTCAAATGCAGCCAATTCCTTTTCTAATTGCTCATGTAAATCGCTATTTCCACTCATCATTCTAGCGCCCATAGGTAAAGCCAAACCATATTTCGCACTGGCATCTGCATCTGCCTTACGAACTTCTGGATGATTGGCCAATCCTAAATAATTATTCAAACTCCACACAATCATTTCTTGTCCTCTAAATTTCATTTTTGAGCCAATTTCACCCTCTAATTTTGGGAAAGCAAAATAACCATGTGCTCTTTCTCTGTATTGACCAATGGGTCCATAATTCTTGATTAACCTTTCAAATATATCTGCCATATTATCTTTTTGTGTTAAGCAAATTTAATGAATTTTTTCACTTTATTAGCTTAATAAATAGATGTAAATTGCAAGAGCAATGCCTTTCTAAAAAGAGGCCAACTACAGCACCTTAAATTGAATCCAATGAGATATTTAGTTTTCCTTACTTTTTGCTTTTTAGCCATTCAAACCAATGCTCAAAAGCCTAAATTGGTTACCTCCATTTCAAAAAATAACCCCAAGCCAAAATTGGTGATTGGAATAGTAGTGGATCAAATGAGATGGGATTACGTGAACCGTTTCAAACCTTTTTTTACGAGTAATAATGGGTTTCTACGTTTTGTGAATGATGGCGCCACTTGCAACAACACTTTAATTCCCTATGTCCCCACTGTTACGGCTTGTGGACATACCTGTGTCTATACTGGAAGTACCCCCTCCATTCATGGCATTACAGGGAACTCCTGGTTTGACAATGTAAAACAGAGGACTGTGTATTGTGTGGAAGACAACGCTGTACAAACCTTAGGAAGCACCAATAATAGTGCTGGACAGATGAGTCCTGTGAATGTTTGGACAAGCACCCTAGGAGATGAACTAAAATTAGCTTCTAATTTTAAAAGCAAAGTATATGGAATCTCAATAAAAGATCGTGGTGCCATTATTCCAGCTGGTCATGCAGCCAACGGTGCGTATTGGTATGATTCAAAATCGGGAAATTTTATTAGCTCTACTTATTATGGACAATCATTGCCAACTTGGGTAACCAATTACAATGCCTTACACCGACCAGATAGTTTATACAATCAAAACTGGAATTTAAGTTTACCAAGTTCCATTTATGAAGCCAATTGCGATACCGATGAGAATAAATATGAAGGAACGCCCTTTGGAAAAGAGGCTAAACATTTCCCCTATAGTTTGAAAGAATATATAGGCAAAGATTATGGCAAAATTGCTTCCACCCCTTATGGCAATAACTTAGTGATTGAATTAGCTAAACAGGCATTACTGAATGAACAGTTGGGTAAAGACGCCATCACCGATATGTTGGCTATTAGTTTTTCTTCCCCCGATTATATTGGTCATTCATTTGGTCCTGATTCATGGGAAACCTTAGATGGTTATATTAAATTAGATGAAACGATTGCAGATTTTTTTAGTTTCCTAGATGAACAAGTGGGAAAAGACAATTACACCGTATTTTTAACGGCGGATCATGCAGTAGCCAATATTCCTGCATTTGCAAAGAAACATAATTTACCTGGTGATAATTACGATGATGGCGCTTTGAAAAATGATATTCTTGCTTGTTTAAGCAGCAACAATTTGAATCCTAAAATAATTAGCGCAGTGAGTGAGTACAATATTTATTTTAACCATAGCTTAATGGATAGCTTAAATATTACATCAGACAAACTAACAAGTATACTTACTAATTATTTAGAAAAAAAGCCATTGGTTTTGCAAGTAATTGAAAGTAGAAAAGCAGCTTACGCCCCCCTTCCGCAAAGTTTAAGAGAAAGAATTGTAAACGGTTTCACTCCACAAAGAAGTGGCGATTTAATGCTTTTGACAAAGTCGGGAGTAGTAGATGGTTACCCTACAGGAACCAGCCATGGTGTATTGTATAACTATGACGCACATATACCTTTATTATGGTATGGCGCTGGTATTAAAAAAGGAGTGGTGAATGGTATGACCTACATGACCGATATCGCGCCAACGATTAGTACTTTATTAGGCATTCAAATGCCTAGTGGCTCCATTGGAAAACCCATATTAGAAGTTTTAAAATAAGCGCTTTTCAACTACTTAATCATTTTTAACAATTATACAATACCTTAAGTTGAATCTACCCCGAAACAATTTCGTATATTAGTACTAACAAAATAATTTTTGACCTAAAATATAAACTATGAAAAAACTATTATTCGCTGGATTATTTTTAATGGCTGCTAACTTTTCTTTTGCTGCCGATAAATGCACTGCAGATTGTCATAAAGCAGAACACAAATGCACTGCCGCCTGCCATAAAAACGGTGCTGGACATATTGCCAATCATGGAGAAAAAGGACATATGTGTAGTGCTAAAGATTGCAAGCATGATTGCGGAAAAGACTGCATGAAAAAAGCGTAAATTAATTCACAAAGATTAAAAAAGCCATCCCGTTCATTCGAGATGGCTTTTTATATTTTAAGGCTAACTTAATATTTATTGAGCAAGCTTTTTTTGCAAAATTTTCAAAGAAAATTTAAAATCATTAGCGTTGCAAAAAAGGATTGCTATATTTTATTGAGCAAGCTTTTTTTGCAAATTACTATCAAGTGCGTCCAAGAACTCTTCTGTATACACATAATGATCGCCATGTTTAACTTTATTTCCGTGCACACATACTGCTAAGTCTTTGGTCATAATACCCGACTCTACTGTTTCTACACAAACTTCTTCCAAAGCCTTGCTGAAGTGAATTAGTTCTTGGTTGTTATCTAATTGACCACGAAACTCTAAACCTCTTGTCCATGCAAAAATAGAGGCTATCGGGTTGGTAGAAGTTCTATTTCCTTTTTGGTGCTCACGATAATGACGTGTAACCGTTCCATGGGCTGCTTCCGCTTCCATTACTTTACCATCTGGTGTAATTAAAGTAGAAGTCATTAAACCCAAAGAGCCAAAACCTTGAGCCACTGTATCTGATTGCACATCGCCATCATAATTTTTACAAGCCCATACAAAATTACCATTCCATTTTAAAGCACTTGCTACCATGTCATCAATTAAACGGTGCTCATAAGTAATACCTGCATCAGCATATTTTGCTTTAAACTCATTTTGATACACGTCTTCGAATATATCTTTAAAACGACCATCATATTTTTTCAAAATCGTATTCTTAGTAGACAAGTACAATGGCCATTTTTTTGCTAAAGCTTGGTTAAAACAAGCACGGGCAAAACCATAAATACTTTCATCCGTATTGTACATCGCTAAAGCAACCCCATCTCCCTTGAAATTAAATACTTCAAATTCTTGCTTAGTACCATCTTCTCCTTCAAACTTAATGGTTAATTTACCTTTCCCTTTGGTTACAAAATCGGTGGCACGGTACTGGTCACCAAAAGCGTGACGTCCAATACAAATAGGCGCCGTCCAATTAGGTACCAAACGAGGTACATTGTTACAAACAATGGGCTCTCTAAATACAGTACCATCTAAAATATTACGAATAGTGCCATTGGGGCTCTTCCACATTTGTTTCAATTTGAACTCTTCTACTCTTTGTTCATCCGGTGTTATAGTTGCACATTTAATACCCACTCCATATTGTTTGATGGCATTGGCCGCATCAACCGTTACTTGGTCATTGGTCTCATCACGATATTCCATTCCTAAATCGTAGTACTTGATATCAATATCTAAATAAGGAAGAATCAGTTTATCTTTAATAAACTTCCAAATGATTCTAGTCATTTCATCTCCATCCAATTCAACCACTGGATTGGCTACTTTAATTTTTTGTCCCATAGTGTTTAAAATTTTGTATACAAATGTACAAAATATAGCTTTAAAAAAAGCTGCCATTAGATAGTAAAATGACCATTTAACTCCCTTTTATGTATTCACAATTAAGACAGGGATTTTAACTTTATGCCTAACAGATTCAATGGTCTCTCCAAAAATATAATCTTTCCATCCTTGGTGGCGATGACCGCCCATGACCAATAACTTAGCATCATAAGATTCAACCATTTTAACAATTTCCTTTACTCTATTCTCGTACCCTAAATAAGTTGTTGCTTTATAGCCTTTCAATTGCAAAGCATGCGCATACGTATCTAGCCTAGCCTGGTCTTTTCTGGTTTCAATGTCATCACTCGATTCTCGCAAATATTTAGCAGTGGCACTTTCTACGACATGTATAAAAATAAATTCAGTGGCCTGGTGTGCATGCTGAATAGCTGTCTTTATAAGTCTTGCATCTGCTTCTGAAAAATCTACAGCAATCGCAATTTTATTCACTGGCGCGTCCTGCGTCCAATCTAATTCAATCATTTCTCCATGAAATCCTTCTTCTACCTTTGCAGGATGTCTTTTTAAGAAAATAGGAAATACAATTATATATATCAATAATGCTAAAAATAAAAGTACTAATACAATAAGAAATAATTTTAAAAGAATATTTCCTGTTCCGTTATAAAAATTTGTAACAAACCCAACTACTAAATTACCATTTAGAAAAACTAAAATACTAGCCACCACCCAAGCCATTAATTTCACTTTCCAGCCAATCACAAATTCGCCCATAGTAGATTTATCACTCACGAAATGAATGAGTGGGATCACCGCAAAGCCTAATTGTAAGCTTAAAATTACCTGACTCAACACCAATAGTTCATCTACATGTTCTTCTCCCATAATACCAATAACTAATATCGCTGGAATGATAGCGATTAACCTAGTTAATAATCTTCTAATCCATGGGTTTAATCTTAACTTCAAATAGCCTTCCATTACAATTTGTCCAGCCAAAGTACCGGTCACTGTGGAACTCTGGCCTGCTGCAATTAATGCTATTGCAAATAAAGTAGGCGCTAAGGTAGAACCTAATAAAGGGGCCAACATCGAATGCGCTTCTTCAATTCTAGCTACCTGTGTATTCCCTGTTGTAAAAAAAGCAGTTGCTGCTAAAATTAAAATAGCTGCATTTACAAAAAAGGCCGCATTTAAAGCCACTGCACTATCAATAAAATTATACAATATAGATTTTCGAATGCCTTTACTACTTCTTTCAATTTTTCGTGTTTGCACCAAGGCAGAATGCAAGTATAAATTATGTGGCATTACGGTAGCACCAATAATTCCCACTGCAATATATAATGCTTCAGGTGATAAATTAGTTGGTATAAAACCTTTTATAGCGTAGGACAAATCTGGTTTTGCAATAAACATTTGCATTAAAAAACTAAAACCTATAGTGGCCACTAAAACTAAAATAAAAGCTTCCATTTTTCGTATGCCGTACCGTTGTAAAAATAAAAATAAGAAAGTATCAAAAACCGTTATCATGGTTCCATACATCAGTGGCATTCCTGTTAATAATTTTATACCTATGGCCATCCCCAATACTTCCGCCAAATCTGTTGCGGCAATGGCCAATTCCGCTAATA
Organism: Bacteroidota bacterium; assembly: GCA_947462495.1. Taxonomy (GTDB): domain Bacteria; phylum Bacteroidota; class Bacteroidia; order Chitinophagales; family Chitinophagaceae; genus Sediminibacterium. The sequence continues at coordinate 10,271 of CANHOY010000009.1, read as the reverse complement.
GGTATAAGATAAAATTGATAAATGGAGGATAGGTTGCTCTATTGGCTTGTGCTAAATCTAAGCGACGCACAATGCCAAGTCTTGCACTTAAGCTTTGTAATAAAATGGCCATTAAATTACTTAGCAATAAGACCCAAATTAATTGATAGCCAAATTTAGCCCCACCTTGTAAATCAGTGGCCCAATTGCCTGGATCCATATATCCTACACTTACTAAGTAAGCAGGGCCTATAAATGCCAACAGTTTACGCCACCCTTTCTTATTTTGAATGGACACCGATTCATGTAAAGTATCTAAAGACTTATCTACCATAGTATATCCTCCCCCTGTTAATATGTAAATTTAATGATAAAAGCTTTGTGGAACTCGGTTTGTTAGTCTATTTTAGCAAAAAAATTGAACATGCGCAGGTATTGCCTATTTGGGTTGCTATGTTTATTAATGGCTTGTTCTGAAGAGAAAACAGACTTAACTGGCAATACGCCTATTACCATCAACGATTTTAATAAAATTTTCAAAGTGGTCGTCTTACCGGTTACCATTGCTGATACCAATTTAAATCGATTTACAGACACATTAGTAATTGGCAGAAAAGCCTTAACTCAATTTATCCCAGATTCTATTGTTGAAAACATCGTTAGCAAAAAAGATAAAAAAGCGATAGTACAACCCATCTTTAAAATAGAAAAAGAAGAAGAATATTATTTACTTTTTAGAATTCAACACAGCAACAATTTCGAAATTTGCATCATCGTTTTTAGCAAAAAAAATAAATACCTTGGTTATAAAGTAATCACCGATTTTAAAGATGAAAATAAAGGTTCAAAACAATATGGTAAAATTTTGAATATCAATAAAGAACCCTCTTTTTTGGTAGAAGAAAACAAAATGAGTGCCGACAATTCATTGACTTATGAAAAAAAGGGTTGGGCCTATATTGATAGTGATTTTAAACTCATCTATTTTGATAGCAATAAAAAACCAGAAAATAGTAAGGTAATTAATCCGCTAGACACCCTCCCTATGAACAATCCATTTAGTGGAGATTATGGCAGAGATCCTAAAAATTTTATATCCATAAGAGATTATACTGTTCAAGGTAAATATCAATTTTTCATGCATTTTGAAAGAGAAAATAGAGATTGTGTAGGAGAATTAAAAGGATTAATGAGTTTTACAAAAAACACAGCTACTTATTCAGAAAAAGGAGACGCTTGTATCATCCATTTTAAGATACAGGGTAATCAAATAAGTATTAAAGAAGATGGAAATTGCGGCAACCACCGAAATATGACTTGCTACTTTAATGATACCTACAACAAGAAAAGGAAGTCAAAAAAGAAAAAATAATCCACAATTTTAGCCTGCAAACGCTTGTTATCCACAGTTTAATGTGTATTAATTACATTTTCTTTAAATACCATTATATTGCAGCCAAATTACCAAACCCGTATATATGAGTTTTAGAAACTATCAAGTGCCTTATGCAATTAATGATCAATTTAAAAAGAAGGCGGCTTATTTTTCTATGGAATTTGCGATACACCAACCATTGAAAATTTATAGTGGCGGATTGGGATTTTTAGCAGGGTCACATTTAAGAAGTGCTTTTGAATTAAACCAGAATTTGATTGGCGTTGGTATCCTTTGGAAATATGGCTATTATGATCAAGCCCGAAATCAAGACCAAACTTTACAGGTAACTTTTATGGAAAAGATATATTCTTTCCTAGAAGATACTGGTATTAAATACCAAGTTTTAATTCACGATCATCCAGTATGGGTGAAAGCTTTTTATTTAGCTCCTAATACTTTTTGTAGCGCCCCCTTATTTCTATTGAGCACCGACCTTCCTGAAAATGATTATGTATCTCAAACCATAACACATCGTTTGTATGATGCCAATGTGGCTACCAAAGTAGCTCAATTCATTTTACTAGGAGTGGCTGGCGCCAAATTAATTGATGAAATAAACTTTAATCCTGAAGTATACCATTTAAATGAAGCGCACGGATTTTCTGCTGCCTTTTATTTATTGAATAAATACAAATCATTAGATGAAGTAAAAAAACGTTTGGTTTTTACCACCCATACCCCTGAAGAAGCTGGAAATGAAAAACACGATATTTATCTGTGTCATAAAATGGGCTATTTCTGTGGCTTAAGCATTGATGAAGTAAGAAAATTAACCGGTATTGAAGATGATCAATTCAACCACTCCTTAGCTGCACTTCGTTTTGCTAGAAAAGCAAACGGCGTTTCTGAATTACACGGACATGTAAGTAGAGAACTTTGGGGTAAATATGATGGCATCTGCCCTATTACCCATGTTACCAACGCACAAAATTGGCGCTATTGGGCCGATAAGCAACTGTATCGTTTTGCCGAAAATAATGAAGATGCTGCTTTTGATGACCGTAAAATGTATTTAAAAAAGCGTGCTTTTGAAATAGTAGCAGATCAAACTGGGAAAGTGTTTGATCCCAATGTTTTAACTATTGTTTGGGCCAGACGTTTTGCCGGCTATAAAAGAGCCGACTTTTTATCTTGGGATATGGAACGATTTGAAAAATTACTTTCTAATACCAAATATCCTGTTCAAATGATATTTGCAGGTAAACCCTACCCAGTAGATCATCCAGCTATTTCTCAATTTAATAATTTGGTGCATTTAAGTAAGAACTATAATAATGTGGCAGTGCTCATTGGTTACGAATTGGCTTTGAGTAAAAGAATGAAGCAAGCTTCAGATGTTTGGCTAAATAACCCGCGTGTGCCAAGAGAAGCTTCAGGCACGAGTGGAATGACCGCTGCTATGAATGGAGCTGTAAACTTTTCAACGGATGATGGCTGGATCCCAGAATTTATTAATCATGGCAATAATGGTTTTGTAGTGCCTAAAGCCGATTATGCCCACATGAGTACGCAACAGCAAGACGATTACGATTTAGATGAAATGTATAAAATTTTAAATGATCAAATTGTACCAATGTATTATGAACAAAAAGATACTTGGCGTCAAATTACTCAAAATGGAATGAAAGATGTTCGTTTCCAATTTGATAGCAATAGAATGGCCGAAGAATATTACGAGAAAATGTACAAGGTCGATTAATAAAAAGGCTGCCGTGTTTACTAAAAAACCTCGATGAAATTCATCGAGGTTTTTTTATTGACATTAGTTGTACAAATTAATACTTAAAAACTTTTCCATTAGCCATCACTTCCTGTGTGCTTTCATCAAAAGTAACTTTTGCCCCTGTTTTACAAGCAGCATTGGTCATGATGGTGGCAATAGAATGTTGATAGCCTGCTTCAACAGGTGCATTGGGCTGTTTGCGACTTCTGATACATTCCATCCAATTTCTTACATGTGTTGAAGTAAGTACATCTCCGCCTGTATTTGCGGATGCAACCACTTTTGCTGCGTTATTGGATAAATCATAATTGGATAAAAGATTCGGTGGCATGTGCATAGCTGATGCTGGTCCTGCTTTAAGCCCTCCATTGGAAGATACCTTATTGGTTACTAAATTTAACTCTCCCCCATTGGAATAATAAATTTCAGAAGGATTCTCCTCTCCATTATGCATACGTGACATAAACACCACTTGAAATCCTTGACTAGCGTCATCCAATGGCCCATATTCAAATACGGCCGTAGTCGTATCCCAATTTTTTCGTCCATCCTTCCAAAAATAGACACCCCCATTAGCAGTGACACTTCTTGGATGTGGTAATTCGCTAAACCAATTGACTGTATCAATTTGATGACTCATCCATTGTCCTGGCATACCAGAAGAATAAGGCCAAAACAATCGGTATTCTAAATATTTTCTAGGATCAAAATCTTCATGGGGTCTATTTAATAAAAAACGATTCCAATCTAAATCTTCTTCTTTGCACTTCGCCACTAAATCAGGTCTTCTCCATCTGCCAGGTTGATTCACATTCCAAGTTAATTCCACCATAGTAATAGATCCAAATTTCCCTGATTGTATAAAGTCGGCTGCTGCTTTATAGTTAGGCCCGCTCCTTCTTTGAGATCCTATTTGTACAATTCTGTCCGAAGCTTTAATTACTTTAAGTGCATTTCGATTGTCTTCCATCGTTTCGGCAAATGGTTTTTCACAATACACATCCATACCGGCATTTACTGCTTCAGTAGCATGTATGGCATGTTGAAAGTCGGCCGTACTTATAAATACACCATCTATATCCTTCCCTGCATATAATTCTTCATTGTTGCGAGCAGCCCTGATAGTATGATTAAATGTTTTTTCTAATAAATCTTTTCCTTCTTCTCTTCTTACTTTCCAAATATCAGAAACCGCAACTATGTCAAAATTTAATTCTTTGTAATGATCTAAAAAACTAGGTAAATGCGACCCTCTAAATCTATCTGAAAAACCAACTACCCCTAAACGTACTCTGTCATTGGAGCCAATAATGTTGGCATAGCTCTTGGCAGAAAATCCTAAAGTAGCCGCATAGGTGGCAGCAGTTGCTTTTGCAGTTTGTTTAATAAAACTTCTTCTTGAATTTTTCATAATCTACTTGTTAAATATTATTTACTTATAATTTTTATAGTTCTTTTATTTTAATACTTCTAAAGGCAACATGTGACCCATGTTCTTGCAATAAGATATGCCCTTTTTCTGCCATTCCAAAGTTCTTCCAAATTACATATTTGCTTTTTGCGACCAGCGCATAAAAATACTGAGTACCTCTTTGGTACTCCACCACTTTCCAGCCATTGATCCAATGTTCAATTTTCCCATCAGGAAAAACAACAATACGGCCTCTATTCCATTGCCCTATGGGAATTTTCTCTCTTCGACCTTCTCCAATTTTTAATGCAGGAATCATATCATACAATGAAGCCATGGTTCTATTGCCTATAGAACCCAAAAACGCATCTGGGTGTTTATCGTCATCAAGTATTTGATATTCTAAACCAATAGCAGATCCTCCACTATTTTCCCTTTCAGTCACAAAATATTTAACCCCACTATTCGCTGTATCGGTAATCTGAAATTCAAATTGTAAATCAAAAGCATGAAATTCTTCCAATGTAACAATATCACCCCCATTGGCTGCTTCCCCTCCATAACTTCCTCTTACATTTAATGTCCCCTCTTTTATATACCAAGTTTTATCTGGGAAAGTGGTTTTATAGGCACTTCTCCAACCTTTAGTACTTACCCCATCCCATAAAAGGCGAACTCCATTTCTTTGCTCATCTGCAGAAATGGAATTAGGAATTAAATTCACCACAAATAAATTATCTGGAGCAGCTGGTTTTAAATTTTTAGTTTGGATTTTTATATTTTTCCATCTTACTTCTTGCCCCGCATCTTTGGCATCATTAATTTCATGTACTTGTAAAGAAATAAATCCTTTTAAAGTCATATTATCAATGATGTGTGCGCAAGCCACTCCATTGACCCAAGTGCGAATACTATTACCGATGGCTTCAATTTTATAATGATTCCAAGCATTATTCTTAAATGCAGTTTTAGCGGCATTATTATATTCTAAAGGATACAACCATCCCCTTCTTGCTTCATCATAAATACCTCCACTCCAAGCCCTTGCCGATGGGTCAATTTCCATTTGGTAACCATGAACTCTGTTGGGGGTATGTTGATCTGTTACTTCGCAATGATCATTGTTGTCATTCAGTTCACTTCTAAATTGTATACCAGAATTCATATGTACATCTACTTTAAAATCTAATTCTAAAATAAAGTCCCCATATTGCTTCTCAGTAGATAAAAAACTATTGGGTTCATTCATGACTGTCCTTCCTACCAGTTCGCCATTTTCAACTGTATACTTTGCTTTTCCATTGTATTGCACCCACCCAGCTAAGTCTTTTCCGTTAAAAAGCGATTCAACATTATTTTGTGCGAATACATTACCAACATTAAAAAAATAAAATCCTAATAGAAGCCAACTAATTTTTTTCATACATCATCAATTATTATCATTTAATATATTACGGTAAGTTAATTAATTTTTCTTGGGGTACCAACCATTTCATAATACGCCAAGCCAATAAATAGGCTGTAGCACAAAAAATAAACATATACCCATAAGCAGTTGACATTTCCTGTTGAATTATTTGCTTTTGAAGCAACCTAAATTGTTCAAAATGAATAGGATCCATGGCTTGAATTGGCTGAAGTATTTTATCAGGTAAATGTGACCACTCTTTTTCGGAAAATTTAATTGCCATGCCCTTCGCATCTAAATTATTTAATGCATCTACTTTTTGTAAATAAAGGGTAAGCCCTTTTTCCGAAGCCAAATTAACGGCTTGATCAATCCCTTTTAATTTATGTGCATCAAATAACCAGCCTCCTATTTTCGATACCACAACGCCTCCCATACCACCTGCCATCCCTCCCATACCAATGACTGTTGCAATAGAACGTTTTGGAAACATATCAGAAACCGTCGTATAAATATTCGCCGACCAGGCTTGATGTGCGGATGCCCCAATACCAATAAATAATACAGGAATCCAAAAACTAAGATAGCCCAATGGCTGAACGGCTAATACGATTAGTGGTATAAAGGCAATTAGCAACATCGCTTTCATGCGCCCTTCATAGGGCTTTTCCCCCTTATTAATAAAATAGGTTGGAAACCATCCTCCGCCAATACTGCCAATCATAGTTAAACTATACAAAACAGACAAGGGCAGTATAATTTGTGTCCCTTCCATATTGTATTGATCTTTTAAATAACTAGGCAACCAAAATAAAAAAAACCACCAAACACCATCGGTTAAAAATTTTCCAATGGCAAAAGCCCAGGTTTGTTTGTACTTTAATAAGGTTGCCCAAGTAATTTTTTGGGATGGCTTTTCACTTGTAACAATAGTTTCAGTCTCCAGATCGGCATGAATGTATTCCAACTCAGCTTGCGAAATTCTTTTTTGCTCATTGGGTTTGTCATAAAAAATAAACCAAAAAATTAACCATAAAAAACCCACTGCCCCTATAATTATAAAAGCAGATTCCCAACCCCAATTTTTAGCGATCCATGGAACAGATAAAGGTGCTAAAATAGCGCCCACATTGGATCCTGAATTAAATATTCCAGTTGCAAAAGCACGTTCTTTTTTAGGAAAGTATTCGGCAGTAGCTTTAATAGCCGCAGGAAAATTCCCTGCTTCTCCAAAACCCAACACTGCTCTTGAAAACATAAATCCAGCAATCGAAACTGGTACCGCCACAATACCCATCCAACCAAGTACAGCAGCAATTCCGGTTCCCATGGGTACTGAAAATGCATGTAAGATGGCTCCAAAGGACCAAATGATAATGGCCCAGGCATAGCCCCATTTAGTACCTAATCTATCAATGATTCTGCCAGCAAATAACATACAAATGGCATATACAAATTGAAATACGGAGGCAATATTTGCATAATCACTATTGCTCCAATCAAACTCTTTTTCTAAAAGAGGTTTAAGTATACTTAATACTTGTCGATCTAAATAGTTAACTGTAGTAGCAAAAAAAAGTAATGCACAGATTGTCCAACGATAATTTCCTATGGATTTATTTGACATGGATATTATTTTATAGACCTAATAAGAGTAAGTAATTTAGAAGTTTCCTTTTCAATGAAATTGTAATTGTTTGAATCCAATAACTGCTTTGTAATTAATTTACTTCCCATTCCCACTCCTATCACCCCTGCTTTAAACCAAGCCTCTAAGTTTTCTTTTGAAGTATCTACACCACCAGTCACTAAAAAATGCATATTGGGAAATAAAGGCTTGATGGCTGCTACAAACCCAGGCCCTAATACATTGCCAGGAAACAATTTAACCAACTGACAACCCGCTGTCTCAGCTGTATGTATTTCTGAGGGCGTCATACATCCTGGTATCCATAATTTTTTATGCAGATAAGCCGTATCAGCAACAGCCTGATCAAAAAAAGGACTGATTAAAAAATCGGCACCCGCATCAATATAGGATTGTGCATCCTGTTGTGTATGGATGGTTCCAATAGCCAATATTAAATCAGGATAATATTGTTTTCTATTTTCTAATATCATTTTAAAATTCTCGAATGCGGCGGCGCCTCTATTCGTAAACTCTACACATCTTACCCCAGCTTGATACAATGCTTTAACCACTTCCACGCACACATTAGGGTCTTGATGGTAAAACAAAGGCAATACACCTAATGATTTTACAAAATCGATCATTTGATTTTCTGTTTTCATGACATCCTTTTTTTAATTTGTTCAATGGTTTGATGGGTTGCATCACCTAATTCATATAATTTACCTACCCCCGCTGCAGCGGCAAAATTTATTTTATCCTGTGGTGATTTATTTTGTTGAATAGCAAAAATTAATCCAGCCATAAAACAATCTCCACTACCCACAATATTAATAATATTATCTAATGCATGTAATTGGGAAATGAATAATTGATCCTCTTGTTGTAATATCCCATGATATTCATTCTCTAATCTAAAAGTATAGGCAATGTGTTTCGCTTTAGGATAAAGTACACTCAATTCCTTCATGCTCACTTTAGCTGCATTATTTAATTGGTCTGCAGTACAACCAGCACTTTCTTTGATGGTAGATTTCACCCCTAACATTTTTTCCACTGCCCATAAATTACCCATAATGACATTGGCATACTGAACTAGTTCAGGCATCACTTCTAAAGGCGTTTTTCCATATTGCCATAATTTGGGACGATAATTTAAATCTATAGATATTGTAATGCCCATTGCAGAAGCTGCTTTCAACGCTTCTAAACAAACCTCCGTAGCCGATGTGGTTAATGAGGCAGAAATAGCAGTGATGTGAAACCATCCAATGCCTTGTAATTGTTTTTCCCAATCAATCATCCCTTTTTGTAAATTGGCAAAAGAAGAATGTGCTCGATCAAAAACAACAGCGGTATTTTTCATGTCCATCCCTTGGGCTAAATAAAAAACACCCATTTTATTCCCTGAAAAATGTATGGAAGAAGTGTCAATCTTTTTAGTAGATAAGTTAGCAATAATCGCTTTAGATAAAAAATTGTCAGGCATGGCCGTGCCATACGCAACAGGCACTTGCCAATTGGCTAAGGCCGTGGCTACATTTAATTCAGCCCCTCCTAAACAAAAAGGCATATTTTGATCGGCTATAAAATCGGAATTAACCTTGGGTGAATAATGCAATAAAATTTCTCCAAAACAAAATACTTTATTCATAGTTACACATTAAAATATTTTTTTGCATTGTAATAACAAATATCTTGTATGATTTTCCCAACCCATACTTCGTCATTAGGCAATAAGCCTGCTTCCATTTCCTTGGCCAATAGATTACAAAGAATTCTTCTAAAATATTCATGTCTTGAATAAGATAAAAAACTTCTGCTATCGGTGGTCATGCCTATAAAACTTGACAATACCCCCATCGTAGACAAGGCATTGAGTTGTTTTTCTATTCCATCTTTTTGATCTAAGAACCACCAGCCAGATCCAAATTGAACTTTTCCTTTGACGCCAGCTTCACTAAAATTACCGCACATGGTGGCAAACACTTCGTTGTCTGCTGAATTAGAATTGTATAAAATAGTTTTAGCCAATTGACCCGTTTTTTCTAATGTATTTAAAAAATTAGACAAGTTCACTGCTTGCGGATAGTCGCCCATAGAATCAGCTCCAGCATCGAACCCGATTTGCTCTTGTAAATGGGAATTGTTATTTCTGATGGCCCCTAAATGAAATTGCTGCACCCAACCATACTTACAATACAATTTAGATAAAGCCACTAATACTACCCCAACGAATTGATCGGCTTGTTCAAAGTCGGAAGCCTTTTTGTTTTGAAGGAAAGCAAAAAAAGCAGCATCCAATTCTGTGGTCCTATTTAAGTTGGTTGGCAAATGGATCAAGCCGTGGTCGGCAATTTTACAACCATGCGCATGAAAATAGTCCACTCTTTTTTTAAGTGCTGCCAATAAAGTATCGATAGAATTAATTTTAAGCTGACTTGCTTGCTCTAATTCCTTTACATAATTTTTAAAAGCCACTTGATCTCGAATGTTAAAAATTTTATCGGGTCTAAAAGTAGGAAGTACTTTTATAGGAAATTTTTCCTTGGCAATTTTTTGATGGTATTTTAAATCATCACAGGGATCATCAGTGGTCCCCACTAACTCCACCTTATAATGAGTTAATATACCTTTGGTACTTAAAGCCTTTTTTTGCAATTGCTTATTGGTATTTTTATA
>CANHOY010000008.1 GCA_947462495.1 Bacteroidota bacterium | reverse complement strand
GGAAGACTGTGGTCCCAATAATTTTCCATGACTATATTATCTGTTACCAAAATTCCATTTAAATAAACGGTTACTTTATCTGCTTTCATGATGATATGAAAAGTATTCCATTCGCCCACTTTATTGTCTGCCACTACTAGTGGCTTGCTAACATGTTTTTGATTGTTGTACAAGCCACCTGAGCCTACTTCTGCGCCTACATCATGCCTACTTGTATCCCATATTTGCACTTGTGGAGTACCACGTAAATAAATACCAGCATCTCCTTGCTCCGTAATTTTCCAATCTACATACATTTCAAAATCACCATATTTTTTTTCAGTAGCTAAATTGTCACCATGCCCAGTAAAAACTAATAAACCATCTTTAGCTATCCAATCTCCCTTAGTTTTTTCATTGGCTATTTTTTCTGCAGCTAGTAAGGCAGAGTCGCTCATTTTAGCACGCGCTATTGGATTAGTTACCAATGCTTTCCAGTTGGTAAGGTCTTTACCATTAAATAAGTTTTCAAATCCATAGTCATAAGGCAATAATTTTAAATGCGCTTTGGTTTTATTCACGAGTACGGCACTGTCTTCTCCGTGCAGTAAATCAATGGCTTTTTCTAATGCGGCTCTTACATCAGCACCTCTTATATTTTTATCTGCCAATGCAAGCTTGCAAATAATTCTTGCAGCATCTTGGTTGGCCTCCACATCATTTAAAAATTTACTAACAAACATAAAGCTGCCAAATCCAGGAATTCGTTCGGCTTCTGCTAATACATTTCTTTTTTGAATTGGGTTGTTTGCTTTCTCCATTTTATCTTGCACTAATAATAAATGTTGAGCTGAAGTGGTTACTTTTTCTTTCTTGGGAGTAACGCTTTTAATTTCAGGTAAAACAAAATGTGCATTGTCTAATGCTGCTTGGAGTTGTTTTTGATTGTCACCTTTTGCATTCTCTAAAGCGTTAGTTAAAATAGCAATGCTAGCATCTGAACGGATATTAGCCAATGCCCTAGCCGCATTACCAACCAAGCCATCCTCTTTTAATAATTTTGTTAATAGTTTAATAGAAGCGTCATCACCTAACAAACCAAGTTGATTGATGATTATATCTTTTGCATAAAATGATACTGCTTCTGAATATACACTAGCAAGTAGAGTAGCGGTTTGTTTTTTTAATTCATCGTTTAAGCTAGCTTCATTTACAAATGTATTTAAAGCGTAAGTAGACTTTAATTTTAAAGAATCATCATTTAATAATTGCACCAATTGTTTCCATTCGCTTTTTTGCCATGATTTCATGGTGGCAATGGCCGTATTTACTTCAGTACTTTTTTGATAGGGGAAAACCTCAATGGTTTTAGTAATAGCTTCTTTTTGAGCTTGAAGCTGTGTTAAGCTTATTATGAGAATGACTATATAAGATAAAAGTTGTTTCATTTTTACTATTTTAATTTCATTTTTAAATATTCCAAGGAGCACGCATGGCTGGATGAATAAGACTGTTGGCTTCCTCGTCATTGATAAATTCTTGTGTAACCGGATTAAATTTTAAGCTTCTTCCCAATTGTAAAGCTATTTTTCCCATATTAATAATGGTACAAGATCTAAATCCATTGGACTCATTCAATGCAAATGGAGTTCTGTATTTTACGGAATCTAAAAAATTAGTCACTTGTGGAGTAGGGTCGGGCATCATAGCCAACTTTTCTTTTAAATTGGGAATGTCTGATATAAATCCTTTAAATAGTTTTCCTGTAGGTCCTTCTATATACGCGGCATTAGGATCGGTGGCTTCTCCATCTAAAATAATTTTACAACCATCTTCATAAGTGAAAGTTAATTTCCTAAATGTACCACAAGCATCCGGGTGTTGTTGCTCTGCATCTACTTCTACCATAACAGGACTCGTTTCATCTTTTCCTAAAAAATATTGTATTGGATCAATATAGTGTTGTCCCATATCTCCTAATCCACCTCCATCATAATCCCAATAGCCTCTAAAAGTTTGATGTACTCGATGGGCATTGTATGGTTTAAAAGGAGCTGGCCCCAACCATCTGTCATAATCTAATTCTTCAGGAATAGGCTGCTCTTCTAATTTTGTTTTTCCTACCCAATAAAATTTCCAATCAAAACCGGTGGTTTTACTTACGGTGACCGTTAATGGCCATCCTAACATTCCAGACTCTACTAATTTTTTGACAGGCTTTACTGTAGTATTCATGCCGTAAAAATTATCTTCAAATCGGAACCAAGTATTTAATCTAAACATACGCTTATACTGCTGAACAGCTTCTACCACTCGCTTTCCTTCTCCGATGGTTCTAGTCATTGGTTTTTCACACCAAATATCTTTACCTGCTTTAGCCGCTTCAATGGCCATGATACCATGCCAATGTGGTGGCGTAGCAATGTGTACAATATCTACTTCAGGAAGTGCGATTAACTCGCGATGATCATGAAATGTTTTTATTTTACCACCTACTAATTCAGCAGCACTTTGTAAGTGATTTTTATCTACATCACAAATAGCAACTACTCTTGTTCCTGCATAAGGAATATGACCTCTTCCCATCCCACCTAAGCCGATGATACCTTTGGTAAGTTGATCACTGGGTGCTAAAAATCCACGTCCTAAAACCTGTCTTGGGACAATGGTAAATCCGGCTACCACAGCAGCGGTATTTTTTAAAAACCGACGTCTGCTATTTTTTTCTACTGGTTTCATATTTTGATATTAATGTAAAAATAATTTTAATACTATAATTTGATTTTAGCAATCAATAAATGATTTATCTCAGTAACTCATTTATACTTAGCTTTCCATATCTCAATTTATTCTTTTTTGTTTAAATTTGGTATTATACCCATATTTAAAGATCATTGTTATGAACGAAACGCATTTACATTTAGAAGAGCATTTGCAAAGCAGTGATTTACTAACCGATATTGTCATTGGAATGAGTGATGGACTTACAGTCCCCTTTGCGCTCGCTGCTGGCTTAAGTGGAGCAGTTGAAGGCAATGTTAACTTAATTTGGATAGCGGGCATTGCAGAAATTGCCGCAGGTTCTATAGCCATGGGACTGGGTGGTTTTTTGGCAGGAAAAACGGAACAAGACCACTATGCAAGTGAGTTAAAAAATGAATACTGGGAATTAGTTCATAAAAGAGAGGTGGAGATAGAAGAAGTTCGAAAGGTTTTTTTGGAATGGGGTTTAAGTGCAAGCACTGCAGAAGAAGCAACTCAAGAAATCATAAAAGATGATAAGCGCTGGGTAGACTTTATGATGAAACATGAACTTGGATTAACCGAACCTGATCCAAAAAGAGCAAGAAGAAGTGCATTCAATATTGGCTTTAGTTATATCGTGGGAGGTTTAATTCCTTTAACTCCTTACTTTTTTGTTGAGGGTGCCATCGAAGGACTTAAAATATCTGCAATGATTACTTTGGTTTGCTTATTTATTTTTGGATTTTTTAAAAGCAAAATCACAGGAATTAATCCATGGCTGGGCGGCTTAAAAGTCATGATGATTGGAGCACTCGCCGCTTCAGCTGCTTTTGGAATAGCCAAACTAATTCAAGGATAAAAAAGATATAATCTCAAAAAATTAATACATTTTTCTATGAAAAAAATTACCATTTTTATTGTAAGCAGTTTGCTATTGTTTAGTACCCAAATGAATGCTCAAAAAAGCAAACAGAGAAAAACAAGTTTAGACACGGTGGAAGCTTTTGATGCATATGTTCAAAAAGCCATTAAAGATTGGGAAATACCAGGATTGGCTATTGTGGTAGTGAAAAATAATAGAGTTGTATTAAAAAATACTTACGGAACTATTGAACTAGGAACGAGTACTCAAGTAAACAGTGAAACTTTATTTGCTTGTGCTTCAACCACAAAGGCAATGACCGCTGCTGCTATGGGAATATTGGTAGATCAGGGCAAAGTGAAATGGGATGATCTTGTAATTAAATATCTTCCAGGATTTAGATTATACGACCCCTATGTGACCACTCAGCTGCGCGTTAGAGACTTGTTTTTACATAATTCTGGGGTAGGCAATACTGACTTTTTATGGACTTTCAATTCCTTAACTGGGGATGAAACAGTTGAAAAAATGCAACTGGTACCTCCTTCTTATTCTTTTCGTGCAGGATTTATCTATCAAAATATTTTTTACCATATTGCGGGAAAGGTAATTGAAAAAGTAAGTGGCATCCCATGGGCTGAATTTGTTACTAAAAATATTTTTAAACCCTTGGGGATGAATCGTACTAAAGCCCAATTGGCATGGGTAACAGATAATAATATTTCAAAGCCGCATTCTAAAGTAGAGGGAAAAATACAGGTGATTGAGCGTGATACTGTAGATACTGACGGCGCGGCAGGGTCGGTTTACTCTACGATTGATGAAATTTCAATATGGTTAAAATGTATGTTGGATAGTAGTAAATATGAAGGAGGCCGATTGGTTAGACCAGCTACTTGGGTTGAATTATTAAAACCTCAAACATTTGTTACTGAATCAGAATTTTATCCTACCCAACAAATAACTAAACCCAACTTTACCACTTATGCACTTGGCTGGTTTCAACAAGATTATAAAGGAAAAAAGTTAAATTTTCATACAGGAAGTTTGTCTGGTGAAATTGCCATTCATGGTCAAATGCCTTCAGAAAAAACAGGGGTTTATATATTTGCCAATCTAGACCATGCCGAAGCAAGACACGCGTTAATGTTAAAAGCTTTTGATCATTTCACTTTGGGAGGTGATACCGATTGGAGTAAAGAATTTTTAGATTTATATTCCGGTATCAAAAAGAAAAGTGAAGAGCTTACTAAACAACAGGAAGCCAAAAGAATACTTAACACAAAGCCTAGCATGGATTTGACTGGATATGTAGGCACTTATAGCGATCCTTTATATGGAACTGTCACTATTTCCATTCAAAATAATTTGTTACAATTAAGCAATATAAAAGCAGGAATCGCTACTTTAACACATTGGAATTATGACAGCTTTTTATTGAACTGGGACAAGAAGTGGCGAGGCAAAGGAGCAGTTAATTTTCATATTAATGTAGAGGGAAAAGTTGATAATTTAAAATTAGATGGGGTTGTATTAAATAAACAATAACAACTATTTTTTAATTTTAAATTTTCGCCCCTGCGCCTTTTACAAATCGGCCTGGTTTGGCATTCGTGTGTACACCCTCTTTTAAAACTTGTACGCCATTCACCCAAACATGCGTCATACCAGTTGCATATTGTCTTGGCTTTTCAAAGGTAGCATTGTCCTTTATTTTGCTTGGGTCAAATACCAACACATCTGCATAATTACCCACTTTCAATTCCCCTCTTTTTTGAAGGTGTAAACTGGTAGCTGCTACTTTAGCAAGTTTATTAATGGCTTTTTCTACAGTCATTAATTTTTCTTCATTTACATAATGTCCAATCACGCGAGCAAAATTTCCATAAGCACGTGGATGGGTACTTTGTTTCATAAATATAGAATCTGTAGAAGCAGACTCTGCATCAGATCCAAAGCTTACCCATGGAAGTACAATTTGTTTTTTTACATTTTCTTCACTCATTAAAAAATAAGCCACATCAACACGACTACTGTCTTGAATGATTAAATCAATGGCACAATCTTCAGGCGATGTATTTCTAATTTTTGCTACTTCTTCTAATGTTTTACCAGAATACTTAATTAAAGAATCTCTTCTAAAGCCAAGCAACAAAACCTTACTAGCACTTCCCGCTCCATAATATAAATTTTCCCAATCTTTAGCATTGGTCTTCATAGCTACTTTCATCTCAGCTCTCATTTTTGGATCTTGTAAACGAAGCCATAATTTACCAAAGCCGCCATCTTGTAAAGAAGGAGGAAAGGCAGCAGTCATGCCTGTTGCGCCAGCCGTATAAGTATACATATTGGCTGCAATGCTTATTCCATTGGCTCTAGCTTGCTCTACTAATTTAATAACACTATCCATTTTAGGCCAGTTGCTAATTCCCCCTGCTTTTAAATGATAAATTTCACCATGAATATTTGCTTCTTTAGCAATGGTGATTAATTCATGGACCGCTTCAATAAAATTATTTCCTTCGCTACGCATGTGTGATATATATCCTCCACAATAAGGAGCAGCTGCTTTACACAATTCTATCAGCTCTTCTGTTTTTGCAAAAAATGCAGGTGGATAAATCAAAGAAGAACCTATACCCAGAGCCCCTTCTTCCATAGCTTCTCTAACCAAAGCTTTCATGCTTTCTAATTCAGCAGCAGTTGGGGCACGATTGTCTTCCCCAATAATATTTTCTCTTATGGTGGTGGCTCCAATAAAAGAAGCGATGTTGCAACTAATGCCACGCTTTTCCATAAAATGCATATACTCTCCTAAGGTATTCCATGCAATGGGTATTTTATTAGGACCTTGTTGGCTGTCTTCCATTTCTTTTTTCATCTTAGCATTTAAGGGGCCCATACTACCACCTTCACCAAATACTTCTAAGGTGACACCTTGTCTGATATCGCCTTGAGAGTTTCCGTCAATGATAAGAGAAGTAGGTGCCCAACTTAACATATTGATAAAACCGGGTGTAATGGCCATTCCCTTGGCATCAATTACATTCGTTGCTGTTTCTTTTGATAGATCTCCAATAAAAGCAATGGTGTCATTTTTTATTGCAAGGTCGGCTTTGTAAGGCTTGTCCCCATTCCCATCATAGATTAAACCATTTTTAATAATAGTATCATACTTATTACTGGTACAAGCAAATAAAATGTTTACTAGTGAAAATAATAAAAGTTTACGCATGTAGTATTTATTTAAAAAGAGATAAAAAATAAAGAATCAGTGTATGTAATTTAAGCATTTTTAAATTGTCTATTCCCCAATTTTTGGGTTGAAAATATAATTACAAAACCTAAGATTACATCTTAAGCGCCTACTCGTCAACCTTTCCACTATGAGAGATAGGGCAATAATTTATTTTAAAAATTAGATTTATTACAATAAAATGGTTCCTATTGATAGTGGGCCTCCCAACTGTTCTGTGTGAAGATATTTTTGACAATTTTCATTATTTAGCCTCATTAAATGATGGAATAAATGCATTGTACAACAGGCTATTATGAAAATAATAGTTAGTTATTTTGGAAAAAAGGCTAAGATTATTTAGATTTAGACTACTTAAACCAAATCACTTAAACCTTTTATTTATGAGCCAACCTATTAATGCAAATCGACTGTTCTATGCAAGTTGCTTTGCACTTATCACGACTGCTTTTTCATTCAGTATCCGTGCTGGTATTTTGACACAGCTAGGAACGGAATTAAATTTGGACACTGTTCAATTAGGAACCATTAATTCAATGTGGTTTCTTGGATTTCCTATTTCTATGATTTTAGGTGGAATTTTTTATACTTCCTTAGGGCCTAAATTTATCATGCAAATTGCCTTAATAGCCCATACCATAGGTATTCTATTAACTATTTATGCAGTTGATTACAACACCCTTTTAATCTCAACCCTATTGATTGGACTGGGTAATGGATGTACCGAAGCAGCTTGTAATCCAATGATTGCAGATTCCTATTCTGGTATTCAAATGAACAGTAAATTGAATCGTTTCCATATGTGGTTCCCTGGTGGAATTGTAATAGGCGCCTTGGTTTCAAAATTCATGACAGAAGCTAGCTTTCATTGGCAAGCTCAAATTTGGATTATTTTAATTCCAACAATTATCTATGCTGTATTGTTTTATGGACAAACTTTTCCTAAAACTAGAATTGTAGAAAATTCTGTGTTAGCCAACTTTAAAGCGATGTTGAATCCTTTATATTTATTCATGGCAGCTTGTATGGCTTTAACGGCTATTTCTGAATTTGGACCACAACAATGGGTAGGACCTATTCTAGCCAAAGCAGGTGCTAGCCCAATGTTAATATTAGCTTTAGTAACAGGATTAATGGCGGTGGGTAGATTCTTTGCCGGCCCATTGATTAAGCAATTGAATACTATGGGTGTATTGCTTGGCTCGGCTGTATTTGCCCTGGTTGGTCTGTATATGATGAGTACTATGAATGGCCCAATGCTATATGTGGCTGCACTATGTTATGGTTTAGGCATTTGTTATTTCTGGCCTAATATGCTTGGATATATTGCTGAAAATTTACCAGAAACAGGCGCACTTGGCCTTTCTATATTAGGTGGTATTGGAATGTTTTCTTCTTCCATGTTCCAACCTATTATCGGAGGCTGGATCAAAGACAATAAAGCGGTGGCAGTAGCAAGCGGTTTAGCAGGAGATGCTGCCGATTTAGCTGCTGGACAATCTACTTTATCCAACATTCTACTTTTCCCAGCTATTTTAATTGTTGCTTTTACTGGATTGTATTTTTACGGTAAAAAGAAACAAGCTGCTTAATTAATTAAGTGCTAAATAAAAAAGGAGTCTCGATTACTTGAGACTCCTTTTTTTATAAACCTATTTTTCAAGACTATTTATGCTAGTTTTATAATGGGTTCTTTTAATTTTAATATTCATGAATCCTATGTTTAAAAAAATATCGATAAGCTTCTCGCTGTGTTTAATATTGATTGCCTGTGCCAATCATGAAAATAATATAAATGCATCCTACATCGATTCTGCTAAAACAAAATTTATTGAATACACTTTTGACGAGCAATATTATTTAGAAACTATTTATTATGATTGCGATGGAATTTTGATTAAAACAGTTAAATACGACGACTTAGCGCGATCTGTAATTTATAATATACGCAATAAAAAAGCGGTCATTTTAAAAGCCAAGGAAGGGTATTAGTTTCGCTAAAGTCTAAAGCGTAGACAAGACTTCATCTAAATTTCGAATAAATTCTTTTGCATTGTACTTTGAAAAAATAATCGGAGGCTTTATTTTAAGTACATTATTATAAGGTCCATCTGTTCCAATTAAAAAACCACGGTCCTTCATTAGCTCTACGATTAATTTAATTTCTTGCGCAGCAGGCTCTTTGGTTATTCGATCTTTTACCAACTCTACGCCTATAAAAAGTCCAGCACCTCTTACATCTCCAATGAGCTTGTGCCTATTCATTAATTCTTTAAAACCATTTATTAAATCATCTCCCACTGCCAAAGCATTTGCTTGTAACTCTTCTTTTTCTATAACCTCTAATACAGCTAACCCAGTGGCCATTGAAACTGGATTCCCACCATAGGTATTAAAATATTCAATACCATTATTAAAACTATTGGCTATTTCCTCTGTAACAATGACCGCAGCTAGTGGGTGTCCATTGCCCATAGGCTTTCCCATGACTACTATATCGGGCATTACTTCTTGAAGTTCAAACCCCCAAAAATGAAGGCCAACTCTTCCAAAACCTACCTGCACTTCATCTGCAATACACAAACCTCCCGCTTCTTTTACAAAAGCATATACTTCTTTTAAATAATTGGGAGGTAAAGGCATCTGACCTCCAACGCCTAATAAAGTTTCACAAATAAAAGCAGCAGGGGCTTTGCCATTATTTTTTAATTCAGTAATAATGCGGCTAACATCAGCTGCATATTTTTCTCCTGCGGTTGCATCTCCATATTGATAGAGGCCTCGATAAACATCCGGATTCATTGCTTTGTGAATCCAGGGCATTTGTCCTACACCTCCTTTACGATCAAATTTATAAGGACTCATTTCAATCGTAGCGGTAGAAGTTCCATGATAGGCATGGTCTAATACAATCACTTCTTTTTGTTTTGTACAATGTCTACTTATTCTAATCGCTAAATCATTGGCCTCACTGCCACTATTGGTAAAATAACAAACCTTTAAATGTTTAGGTAATTTGGCTGTTAAGGCTGCTGCATAATTATTTAATTGCAAATTTAAATAACGTGTATTGGTATTTAATGTGGCTATTTGTTTTTGGGCGCTACGCACCACCGTTGGATGACAATGACCCACATGACTAACATTGTTCACGCAGTCTAAATATGTATTCCCCTTGTCATCATATAAATATTGTAAAGCACTTTTATCTATTTTTAAATGTTGCTCATAACTTATACTTAGATTTCTGCCAACATGTGCATGTCGATCCAGCTCTATATTTTTATAATCCTCCTTCTCATGGATAATAGATACATAATTACAAGCTATTAGAAATGCATTTTCTGCTTTGATGGGGTTGAGTTCAATTAAATAATATAATAAATTCCAAGCTGGTTTTTCGGTAATAAAATGATGTTCATTGTTACTGTCAAGGGAACTATTATAGGCTGATTGTGTTACACTAATACAAAGTCGAGCGGCAATTAAATAATATAAAATATTTAATTCTTTTTCTGTTAATGGATAGATTTGGTGGTATCCTTTAACGACCTCAGCGGCAGCCTCCAAAGGCTGTTGATTATTAAGCATGGCATAAGTACAAGCCACTGCTACATTGTTGATAAGTGCGGTATACACCATGTCACCAAAATCTATTAAGCCAGCGATATCATTTTCCTTGACCAATACATTGTAATCATTGGCATCATTGTGGGTATAACTATGCCTGAAGGAAGATAGCGTTGGAAGAATTTCTGTTTCAAATTGTAAGATGAAATAATCAACCATTCTTCTTTTTTCATGGTCCTTAATACAATTTAATCGATAACTAGCATCTCTGGCGGTACTAATGTCCCAGGTATAGTGACGATGCATTCCTGCGTGTTTGAAATTGGATAAATTTTTATCCATTTTGCCTAAGAATTTTCCTAGGTTAAGATGCAACTCATCCGTTTTATTAGGAGTATCTACCCAAAAAGTGCCTTCCAAATAACTTAAGATTCTTATATAATAAGTTTTGTCTTCAATGCTCAACTCTGTTAAGGGCTGTCCTTTTTTATTTAAAGTATACTGTTGTAATTGTAAAGCAAGGTCGCTTTTGGATAAATGTTGTAGAATTTTTATTTGTGCGTCTAAAAAGTAAAAATCATGTTGGCTATTGGATAATTTTAAAACATTTTTTTTACCCGCATTGTCCGTTAATAAAAAATTTAATTCGTCATAACCATTTAATGGAGAAGCTTTCACTTCCATTCCATAATAATTGGCCACCAAATTTTCTATACTACCTGGACTAAAAACCATTTTATTAACTGATTTATTTTTTGATAAATTCTACAATAGCTTTTGCTACTGCATTGGGGGATTCTTCCATAGGTATATGTCCTACTTTTGGTAAAATGACTAATGAATTAGTTTTTATATCTTTTTGAAATAAATAGGCATTTTCCACAGATATCAATTGATCTGCTTCTCCCCATAAAATGAGTGTGGGGGCTGTAATGGTTTTGATAGTATTGGCATCTTGTTCAACTCTGTTTTTAAATAAGGATAATGCAGCCCGTCTATTCCCTTCGCGTAATAACATTTCATGGTACCTAGTAATGGTAGCGTCTGTAATTAAAGTAGGGTCATAAAAAACAGTTTCTAAACTTTTTTTAACCAAAGATTTTGGGGTGATGAACAACAATAAATTATTGATGATAGGCATGCTGGCTATTTTAAAACCTAAACTTCCTTTTTCATTTTTTATTGGGTATCCAGTTGCATCAATTAAAATGAGTTGACTTATTTTATGAGGATTTGCTATTGCGTATTGCCAGGCAATACCACCACCTAAGGAATTGCCTCCTAAAATGCACTTATTGATATTTTGTGCAATTAGAAAAGAGTCTACAAAATGGATATAATAAGGGGATGCATATATGTTTTCTGGATTGGGTCCCGTGAGTCCAAAAGCAGGTAAGTCTAAGCGGATGATTCTTTTGTGCGTTTGGGCCAATAATAATTTCACTAAAGCATCCCAAGTATGAAGCGAGGATGAAGTACCATGAATCAAAACAATAGGGACACTGTCTTCTGGGTTGCCTTCGGACCTGTAATGTACCTGCATACCCATTAAAGGAATAAAGGAAGAGGAGGCGTTGGTGTATTTTTCTTTTAACTTATCGTTGGGAATATCTCTTTGCCCAAATACGGTTAAGCCTGCTAGTAGCAGTACACAAAATCCAATAGCAATATAACTTACTACTTTAGTTATTTTTTTCATACTAGTTATTTTTTAACTGGCGCCTTTAAGATAACAGTATCCGATGGTAAAAATTCAGTACGGTAATTTCCAAAAATTATTTTTGCTTTTGGGAATGTTTTTTGAATGAGCAAAGAATCTTTATTGGTCATACTTGTTTGTCCAAGGTATAATTCATTTATTTTATCTAAGCCCTTTAATTGTAATAACCCTTTTAAGCTAATTTTTGTTCCAACTAAATTTAAATAGTGAAGCCTTTTTAATTTTTGAAACTCATTCAATTGATTGTCTGTAATGGTGGAATGCTCTATACTTAATTTGGTTAAAGAGTCGCAGAAAGAAATACTATTTGCAAGCGAACTAGAAAAATTCATTCCAGGCATTTTTAACCAAACAATATTCGCACTCACTGTTTTAAGGAGGTTGTCAATGGTGTCATTTGTTTTCACTACTGTAAAAAATTTGGCCGTTAAATAATTAGAGGTATTAGCAACTTTCAAGATAGTAATCCCCAATTTAGTTAATTCATTAAGACTAATTTGATTAGCTACTTTAATATCATTAGCAGGAACCTCTTCCATAATAGAAGGCTCGGAGGAATTATTTTGAAGGCTAGCTAAAATGGGTATAAGCGTTGCCGGTTGTGCTAACTCTTTTACTTTCTTATCAAAATAACCGCCCGTATTAATCCACCATTCAATTAAAACTCGCTCCTTTTCTGTTATTTGAGGCTTTCCCTTGGGAGGCATGTGTTTTTCATCTAAAGGATCTAATATAATTCTTTTATATAGTTCACTTTTTAAAGCGTTGCCATTATGAATAATTATTCCATCTTCTCCACCTTTTAAAATCCACTCTTTGCTGTCCAATCGCAATTTCCCTTTTTGTTTTATTTGAGAATGACAACCATAACATTTTTCTTCTACTATGGGTTGGATGATATCGGTATACAACACCGCTTCTTGCGCATTCGTAATAGTTGGTTTTGTTTTAACTATTTTGCTGGCAACACTCCCTTTAGTCAAATAATCCGCTCCATGGGTAAGAGTGCCACCAAAATGGCCAGTCAATGTGATGACTATTAAAAGTGCAATAGAATTCCATTGTAAAGATTTTTCTTTTTTCTTTTTTGTAAAATAGACACCAGTCATAGAAAGCACTGCTACCAGAATACCCAACCATTGATGATAGAATAAAATTTTATCGTCGTATTCTCCACTGCTGGATAAGGCTAGCCCACTTATACAAGTAAGGATGGCCGATAGCGCACCAATTAAATAAGTAAAAGGAACTATACTTTCAAAAGAAACATATTTTTCCTTTTTAGAAAGCCAATGTATTAAAATAGCAAAAAGCAAAATTCCAATTGGTAAATGAACCAATAGGGGATGAAAATGCCCAAGTAAGTTGATAAGACTATCCAATGTATTTTTTTTACTAAATTAACTTTGTTGATACCTTTTTCTTAACAGCTGCATCATATATACATTAATCTCCCATTGATTGGATAGGGGTTGTTGTGTATAAGGCATGGTGGGCATATAATTTGGTGGACCAAATTCTGTTAAGAAGGTCATTTGATTAGCCCCATTTTTAATTTGCATTTGTACAACAGTATCCCACCATTCCAAATGACGCTTTACCGTTGTTTCCCATTCTGGTGCTCGGGGATCATTTACCTGCGGCCCTTCTGCATGACCAACACGTGCATGAATGTGACCGGTCCTTGATAAAGCCATTTGTACTGTTTTTTCTTGGTCATGCAATAAGGACTCATGCACATTGCACCAATGTGAAATATCTAAAGTGATTTTAAGCGCTTCATTTTTTTCCATAAACTGTTTTGCATTGGGCGCCGAATACAACATTCTGGAACGATGCGTTTCGTGGTAAATAGGAATTCCTGATTTTTTTGATCGTTCTAAAGTAAATTCTATTATTTCATTATTGACATCAAAAGAAAAATAATCCTTACCTGAATGACAATTCACATATAAGGGCTTTTGCTTTGTATGTTGAAGCAAACTAGTTAGCATGTTTTTAAAAGCGGCTATATGTTTTATTGGCTCTTCCTCTCCTACTCCACACAAAAAGCCAATGGATAGCTCGTGCTTATTTAAAGCATCAAACAAAATCTCCTGATTTTTTTGCTCCATAGGCCACCACATTTCAATACCATCGTATCCAGCTTTTTTCGCTTTGGCACAAAAAGCATCTACCGTACCTTCAAATCCCCAATTGGTTGCTAAGATGATTGCTTTAAAATTATTGGGCTGCATGTGGGTCGTATTTTTTGCTTTTAAATATTCTAATGGAGCTACACTTAACGCTGCTATGCCAGTAGTATTGGCTAAAAATTTTCGTCGATCTATTTTCACTTGGTATAAATTTATTTAAGCAATTATTTCAGTAATTACTCTTCCTTGCACATCTGTTAATCTAAATGGCCTTCCTTGAGAATTATAGGTTAATTTTTCATGATCAAAGCCTAATTGATTTAATATAGTGGCTTGCATGTCATAAGCGGTTACTTTTCCACTAATGGCGCTGTATCCAATTTCATCTGTTTCTCCAAAGCTAGTGCCTTGTTTAATTCCGCCCCCTGCCATCCAAGTAGTAAAAGCTTCTGTATGATGATCTCTTCCTTTAAATGGCAGCGTTTTTCCATCTCTATTTTCTTGCATAGGGGTACGACCAAATTCACCACCCCATACCACCAAGGTTTCGTCTAATAATCCCCTTTGTTTTAAATCTAATAACAAAGCAGTAATTGGCTTATCTACACTTCTACATTTATTAATTAACCCAATATCAACGGCATTACTTAAGTCTGTACCATGACTATCCCATCCCCAATCAAATAATTGTACAAAGCGTACACCCTTTTCTACTAATTTACGCGCCAATAAAACATTGTTCGCAAAACTTGCCTTTCCAGGTTGTGTGCCATACATTTCATGAATGTAGGCAGGCTCATCATTAATGTTCATTACGTCTGGAACAGAAATTTGCATTTTAAATGCCATTTCATATTGCGCCATTCTTGCAACAATTTCAGGATCCTTAAATTCATTATAAGTTAATTGGTTCGCTTCATTAATAGCATCAATAGAAGCTTTGCGCATATCTCGATCTATTCCTGCTGGATCTTTTAAAAATAAAACTGGATCTCCTTCATTGCGACATTGTACTCCTTGATATACGGACGGTAAAAATCCATTGCCCCAAACACTTTTGCCTGCATCTGGATTATTCCCTCCAGAAGTAAGTACTACAAACCCAGGAAGGTTACTATTTTCACTTCCTAAACCATAAGTGACCCAAGAACCAATGCTAGGTCGACCTAAACGTGGCGATCCTGTATGCATTAATAATTGAGCAGGACCATGATTGAATTGATCAGTCTGCACCGCCTTTAAAAAACTTATTTCATCTGCAACAGTTGCCAAATGAGGAAGATTGTCTGATATCCATGCACCACTTTGCCCTCTTTGTTTGAATACCGCTTGCGGACCTAACATTTTTGGTACCCCACGGATAAATGCGAATTTTTTTCCTTCTAATAAACTTTGAGGACAATCCTGACCATCTAATTTTAATAAGTCCGGTTTAAAATCAAATAATTCTAGTTGAGAAGGCGCGCCTGCCATATGTAAATAAATAACTGATTTTGCTTTTCCAATAAAATGGGGTGCACGCGCCATTAAAGGATTGGTATTGGTAAAGTTATTGAAGCTATCTTTATTGCCTAACCAATCACAACCTTGTAGCATAGAACCCAATGCCATGGCGCCCATTCCAGAAAAACATTCTTTAAAAAAATAGCTTCTTGTTATTTGTTCTGTGGTTGCAATGGTAGCTTCCTTAATTATCTTTTTATTTTCTTTACTCATTCTATGTCTATTAATTTTTTGTCAAAAATTCATCCGTATTCAATAAAGCGGTGGCGACCAAAACTAATGCAGCACCAGAAGGGCCTGCGTTCTTATCGCCTGTAATTTGTTGAATTTTTAAACTGTCTTGGCTATATTTTGCAAAAGCATTATTGTATAATTTTTCAAAAACTTTTTGCTTTTCCGGCGATATAGATTTGTTAAAGGCTAACTCATAACCCTTGCTTATTTGTTTGCTTGCGTTTTGTGGTACTATTAATTTAATTCTTTGCGCAAAATGTTGGGCTGCTTCAATGTAAACAGAATCGTTTAATAAATTCAATGCTTGTAAAGGGGTATTGGTTCTAATTCTTCGCACGATACATACTTCCCTACTGGTTCCATCAAAACTAATCATAGAGGGGTAAGGTGCAGATCTTTTTAAATAGGTATACAAAGCCCTTCTATATTGGTTCCCCTCTTTACTTAAGTTCCATGTAGCTCCATTGTATGGTGATCTCCAAACGCCTTCGGGTTGATAGGGCATGACACTGGGCCCATACATTCTTGCACTTAATAATCCACTTACAAACAATGCTTGATCTCTAATTTGTTCTGAAGACAATCTTATACGAGGGCCTCTTGCATAATATTTATTAAACGGATCTTTTGCTACAGCGTCTTCATTAAATTTTGAATCTTGTTGATAAGTGGCACTCATCACCATTTCTTTAATAATTTTTTTCAAACTCCATTGATGCTGATTCATCAACTGATAGGATAAATAATTTAATAAAGATTCATGCGTTGGTGCAATGCCTTGTGTGCCCAAATCTTCCAATGTTTCGGCAATACCTTGTCCAAATAATTGTTCCCAAATTTTATTGACAATGGTTCTCGAAGTAAGTGGATTTTTTTTGTCAGTTAACCAGATCGCTAATCCTAGTCTATTTCTTGGGGCACCTGCAGGTAGTCCTCCTAAGGAAGCAGGAACATCACCTACTACTTCTTTCCCTTTCACTAACCAATTACCCCTTTCAAAAACATTTGTTGTTCTATGTAAATAAGAAGGATTTTCCAACATAATTGGAGTGGTAGTTATTTTATTTGAATACAATAAGGAATCAAAATTTTGGAAAGCTATTTCATAGCCTGGCATTCCTTTACCAGGGAATGGATTGGTAAAATGAAACCAATCAAATTGAACTCCACTTTCATCAGGTGATTTTAATTGGGCGTTACGGTAGGTTAAATAAAAGGAGTGTCTTCCAAGGGTTTGAGGGATAGTAATATTGGCTATTTTCCAACTGCCTTTAGAATTTTCAATAGGGATATTTTTTACTAGCTCCCCATTGGCAGAATCTAAATGAATTTGAAATTGACCACCCGACTTCCAACTAATAAATCTATAGTACAATTGAGTTAAGCCAGTTAAATCAATACTTTTAATTCTTGCCGATCCATTGTTTCTAAATTGCAACCACTTGGTATCTGCTAAAGCGCCGTTTTTTATTTCATCTGTGACCAAGGAATTAATGGCCGGTTGCCCCGTTTTAATAAATTGAATGATTTCCTTTTCTCTATTGGGCGCATTTTTATTTAACCATTTTTGTAAAGCAATCAATTTAACGCTATCTGTACTATGAAATTCTTTTAAAAGTGGATATTCAGCCCAAGTATCTTCATCGCGTGTATTATTAAACAAGGCTAAAAATTTATAATATTCATCATGTCTAAATGGATCGTAAGGATGACTATGACATTGAACACAAGCAAAACTAGTGCCCATTATACTAACCCAAGTGGTATTGACTCTGTCCATTACGGCTGCTGTTCTAAACTCTTCATTATCAGTTCCACCTTCATCATTGGTTAAGGTATTTCTGTGAAAAGCAGTAGCAATGTATTGTGCATCGGTAGGATTTGGTAATAAGTCTCCAGCCAATTGTTCGGTTAAAAATAAATTATAGGGTTTATCTGTATTAAATGCATCTATTAACCAATCACGGTATCTCCATATATTTCTATCTTCATCTCTTTCAAATCCTTTGGAATCAGAATATCTGGCCATATCCATCCACATACTGGTCCACTTTTCACCATACTGTGGCAAGGCCAATAAGGCATCTACTAATTGTTCAAATGAATTTTCATTTGTATTGGTTAAATATTTTTTTGCAATAGCATCCGGCGCAGGCATTCCAATTAAATCCAAACTTACTCTTCTTAGTATTGTCGATTTATCTGCTATTGCAGAGGGAATTAAATTTTCCTCTTGTAGCTTTTCATAAATAAAAGCATCTACATTCGTTTTTATCCATTCTGGTTTACCCAAAATTCCAAAAAGACCTTTTTTTACATTAGGGATAGGCGTTTCCTTGACAGGTACATAAGCCCAATGATCCCCCCATTCAGCGCCTTGATTGATCCATTTAGTTAACAAAGCAATCTCTTCATTATTTAAAGGAGGATGTTTATAAGGCATACGTTCTTCAGGATCCTTTAAATAAAGACGCTTAATCATTTCACTATTGCCCGCATCAAAAGGAATGATGGCTACTTTTCCAGATTTGTTTTTTGAAAGCGCATCAGATCTAAATAATAAGCTAAAGCCACTTTGTCTTTTTACTCCACCATGGCAGGTAATACATTTTTTATTTAAAAGTGGTTTGATTTCTGCATTAAAATCAACCTTTTTATTGCTAACAAAATAACTAGAAATGACCGTCACTAAAATTATAGAAGAAACCACAATCCAATAAGTCATTGGAATTTTAATCAATCGCATTGGTACAACATATTAATCAATGATTAAGTTATACCATTTTCTAGTAATAATCAACTCTTATTCAAATATTTAAATGTCATTGACTTATATATTTTACAAAAATTAAATGTTAAGAAAAACACAAAGTTTTGTTTAGTGAAAAAAAATATTTTAGATCTTATAATCTGACTGTCAATACATTAAAAATTAATCTTGACTTGCCGTTCTATCCTGCTACTGAAAGAAAATATAATATATGATATTATTTTGTAATTTTTATATACCACAATGCATATTTATAACCAAACCAAACCAATATGAAAAAAATCTATCACCAAATCCTTGATTTTCCGCAAATGGTCAATCAAAAAGTTTTGAATGCACCATTAAATGCAGCAGTTGATAATTTCGATTCTCAAAATGGGGTAAGATCCTATACCAAAAGTATCTATCAGATCTCATCAATTGTTGTGTTTATTATTATGGAAGTAGCTATTATTCATGGCGCCATGGCTTATTTTACAGACGCTACAACTACAGGGCTTGCAAAATTGGGCAGTGTACTTACTACTATTTTGCTTGTTTATTCTGCATTTCCTATTGCGCACATTATTAGAGCCAGAGGGGAAAGCCTAGGGGCTTCTCACCATGGGATGGTAGGTTTTATTTTTAAAGACTTAGTAACTACCAATATTAGAATATTGGGGGAAGTGGCAGCAGTAGGCGCCTTTATTGGTGCATGTTGCTTTACTTTATCTTTTGTATTTGATAGTAATTTATACAACGCTATTACTGAAGTACCTTTAAGTGGAATTAGTGGTGTTGCTGGATTGCCTATGGAGGGATTAACCAATCTGTTTAGTGCTTTAAAATTAGATTATCTAACAAGTGTATTAAATGGCTTTGCATCCTACAAAATGTCAGGTACTCAAAGCTTTACTAGTGATATGTTATGGAACATCAATGACTTATTATTAGTAGGCGGTGCTTTTGTAAATGCAGCGCTTGTTCTAGTGGGTTTGTATGTTAACTTGGCTATATATCATTTCTTGTATAGCATTGTTTCCAATTTTATTAAATGGATTCAAACTCCTTCTATTCCAATTTCAATGAAAAGTAAATAGTAGGAACTATAAATTATATAGAAGCCCTGTTTCGATTTATCGAAGCAGGGCTTTTTTTTTAAAGTTGAGAATTAATAAGTATTTTTAAGTGCATTTAAAAATAGCTACATGAAAAAAATACTTGCCTTATTAATGTTGGTGATTTCAAGTGACTTATTGGCTCAACAAACACAAAAGCCTCCATTGCATGGAAAAAATTGGATGGCTATAACAGGAAAACCATTGGCAGCTACTGCTGGTGCAAAAATTTTTGATAGAGGTGGAAATGCTGTAGATGCTGCTTGTGCGATGCTAGCTGCCACCTGTACTATGTGGGATGTATTGAGTTGGGGTGGAGAAACACAGGCATTAATTTATAACCCCAATACCAAAAAAGTGATTGCCATTAATGCAATGGGCTTTGCACCCACAGGAGCCACGCCAGCTTTTTTTAAATCCAAAGGATATAGTTTTCCGCCTGAATACGGTCCTTTAGCAGCCACAACCCCAGGCACGCCTGGAGGCATTTGTTATATGTTATCAAATTATGGAACCATGAGCTTGAAAGAAGTATTGGCGCCTGCTATGGAATTAGCCGCTGGCTACCCTATTGATGCACAAACTGCGAATAGTATTGAAAGAGGAAAAGCAAGAATTAAAGAATGGCCTTATAGTAAAAAAGTATTGTTGACTCATTTGGGACAAAAAAGAGAAGCGCCTGAAGCAGGTGAAATTTTTGTACAACAAGATTTATTAAACACTTTACAAAAAATGGTGGAGGCAGAACAAGCTGCTTTGAAAAAAGGGAAAACAAGAAAAGAAGCCATCGCGGCAGCCTATGATCGTTTTTATAAAGGAGATATTGCAGATGAGTTTGTAAGAGGGGTAAAAGAGCAAGGCGGATTAATTACCAAAGAAGATCTTGCCAATTGGCAACCTCTAGAGGAAGACCCCACCCATGTTAACTATAAAGGCATTGAAGTGTATAAATTACAACAATGGACACAAGGCCCTGCTTTATTGCAAGCATTAAACATTTTAGAAAATTTTGATTTGAAAAGTATGGGATATAATTCTACAAGATATATTCATACCATTTACCAAGCAATGAATTTAAGTTTTGCCGATCGTGATTTTTATTATGGAGATCCTCATTTTGCTATCAATCAACCAATGAAAGGATTGTTGAGTAAAGAATATGCAAAACAAAGAGCTGGAGAAATTAATTTTGTTGCCAACAATCCAAATG
>CANHOY010000007.1 GCA_947462495.1 Bacteroidota bacterium | reverse complement strand
TGAGGACATGCGTCCAATGCTCTTGATTTACTTTTAGCCCTGATGATCTCACGGCCTTTTCTCACTAATTGTTGAATAGTAGGCATTTATTCTGCTGTTTTGTTCTATTTCGGTTTATAAAAAATTCGGACGGCAAAGGTAATGGCTGTGAGCCAATTACCAAAATGTTTATTCGCTAATTTTAAAAAAATAAAACAAATGGCCGATTTTAGTTCCTAAAGAGTCAATAAAAAACTTCTATTACACTTATAATCAAGTAATTAGTTAGATTTTAGCCATCCATTGATGCTTGTCTTCTTTTACTCCCATGCGAATATCATGTAATTCTTGTTTAAGCGCCTTCGCTATGACCATTTTGTCGATATCAAAATCCATGATATAATCACCATGAGCCAATTGCTTAACCATAGAAACCACTGCGGCAGTACCCACTCCAAAAATTTCTTGAAACAACCCTTTTTTATGCGCCGTCACTATCTCCTCTACCGATAAATTTCTTTCTTCTACCACATAACCCATTTCACGCAATAAGATAATGGAACTATCACGGGTCACCCCTTTTAATACAGTACCTCTCTCTAAACTTGGTGTAATTACTTTACCATCAATGACAAACATGACATTCATCACCCCTACTTCTTCCACATATTTATGCTCATTGGCATCCGTCCATAAAATTTGATCAAAACCTTTTTTCTTTGCCAACTCCACCGGATGTAAACTTGCTCCATAGTTACCGCCATTCTTCGCAAAACCAACACCACCAGGCGTTGCACGAGTATACTTTTGTTCTATCAAAATTTTCATTGGTGCAGAAAAATAGGGACCACTTGGTCCAAGTATAATCATAAACTTATAATTAAGCGATGGACGTACTCCCAAAAAAGGGTCAGTAGCAATCATAAATGGACGTATATATAAAGAAGATTCTGGTCTAGTTGGAATCCAATCTTTTTCCAAATTAATTAATTGTTTCATCCCTTCTATAAATAACCATTCAGGAACAGCAGGCATTTCCATGCGTGCTGCTGAAACATTAAAACGAATAAAATTTTGATCTGGTCTAAAAATGACAAATTCTCCTTTTTCATTTTTAAATGCCTTGATGCCTTCAAAGATGGTTTGACCATAATGCAATACAGCACTTGATGGATCTAATGATATGGGGCTAAAGGCCTTGATCTGCACATTTTTCCACTCCCCATTCTCATAGTCTGCGACCAACATATGGTCTGTAAAATTTTTTCCAAATGCAATTTCATCCATATTATAATGGGCTAACTGCGGATTTTGGTTTTTTGTAACTGGGATACTGTGTGTAGACATAAACTTAGTTTTTAAAAGAAACTTTCAAGAGTACAAAGAAACGAAAAAATTGAAAACTTACAAGTGTTATTTTTCAGTTTGAATCAATTCATTTAATTTTCCAACCTAATGAAAGAAAATAAAACAATATTGCCCACTTCTGTTCTAGTTTCTTTGTTCAAAGATAGCTTGGTCCTGCCTGAAAATAAAATAAACCCAGCAATAATTGAGGAACAAATAGCTTCTTTGGCTGCAGATCAAGAAGCTTTTGTTAAAAAAAATAAAGCGAAAACACCAGCAGTGGAAGCCACCAATACCACAGAAGCGATTATTGTAGAAGAGGAATTGAATTTGACGATGCCCTTAAAACATTTAGGTGATCACAGTAAAAAAATTGTGGTGATTGTGAACGACCCTGCATCCGTTTATTTAAATGAGCCAGATTTTATATTACTTACTTCCATTTTAAACGCCTGCAGATTAACGATTGCAGATATTGCCCTTGTTAACTTAGGTAATCAGAAAGCAAGTCTTCATCAAATTTTAAATAATCTGCCTTCTAAATTAGTGATCGCTTTTGAAGTAGATAGCAAAGCACTTAAAATAAAATTACCAACGAACTTGTATAAGTTAACGCCACTCGGTGAAAGCAATTTACTTTTTAGTAAATCATTATCTAGCATGCAAGGATCGGATAGTAGTGCTAAACAAGAAAAAGCAAAATTGTGGACAGTATTAAAGCAAATTTTTCAATTATAATTCTTACTCCTGCATTATGTATACGCTCGTATTTGCCACCAACAATCAACATAAGGTAGATGAAATACAATCCTTAGTGGGCTTTGATTTCAAAATTATTCCATTAAAAGAAGCGGGCATTACTATTGACATTCCAGAACCACATGATACTTTAAAAGAGAATGCTGCTGAAAAAGCAAGGACTATACATACGCTCACTCAAAAAAATTGTTTTAGTGAAGACACTGGTTTAGAAATTGATTTTTTACATGGCGCCCCCGGCGTAAAAAGTGCAAGGTATGCAGGTGAGGATCGAGATTTTCAAGCCAATATAGATAAGGTATTGCATGAATTAAATAATACAACTAATAGAGCTGCGCAATTTAGAACCGTAATTTGTTTGATTTGGGAAAATAAAGAATATTATTTCGAAGGCATTTGCAAAGGAGCTATCACCACTGAAATGAATGGTGAAAAAGGTTTTGGCTATGACCCTATTTTTATTCCAACTGGAAGTACTAAAAGTTTTGCTGCAATGACTATGGATGAAAAAAATAGCTTTAGCCATCGGCAAAAAGCAGTCACACAACTTTTCTCTTTTTTAAAAGAATTGTAGTTTTTTAATAGCTCTAATTTCATTTTTAATTATTGATGAATGGGTGTGCATGCATTCCAAATTAACCAACTTTCTTCGGCTTGTATATGCAACATATCTAAGCCGTTTTTGATAGCTGCTCCTTTTTCTTTTCCTTTGGATAGAAATAAGGTCTCTGCTGGGTTATAAACTAAATCATATAAATAATGCTGAGTACCAATGCCTTCATAAGCAATGGCTGGAGCCTCTGATACATTAGGGTACATTCCAATGGGACTGGTATTAATAAGAAGCGTGTGTTGATGAATCACCTCCACATTTAAATCTGAATAATATATAACAGGTGCATTAAAAATGGAAGCATTCTCTTTTTTTGTTCTTGAAACCATTTGATATGCAATAGATAATTTTTGCAACACATATTCAACTGCGGCAGCAGCACCACCAGTGCCCAATATCAATGCTTGTGTATGATGTGGTTTCAATAAAGGAAGTAGTGACTTTTCAAATCCTATCACGTCAGTATTGTAACCATACCACTCGTTTTTATATTTACGAATACAATTACATGCATTTATTTTTTGAACAACACTTGAAGGATATTGAATAAAAGGGATCACTTCTTTTTTATAGGGAATGGTTACATTAAGTCCTTCTAGTAAAGGATGTTGTTGCCAAAGTGCATTGAACTCATTAATAGATGCAATAGGAAAGTTGGCATAGTTTGCATCCTTTATATTTTCATTCAAGAATTTTTCAGAAAAAAAACCTTGTGAAAAGGAATGAGATAAAGGATATCCAATTAATCCAAACTGGCGCAAGGTTATTTATTTAAGTATAAATCAAAAGTATCACTTCTAAGTCCAATACGCATGGTTTCCAATGGTATCACTTCGGAAGGAGCGATATTTCCTAAGTTAACATTACAACCCACTAATTCTAAGAAATAAAGTTGTTGTGCTTTTTGTGGTGCTTCCCACAAAATTTTTTCAGCAGGAATTTTTGTTAATATTTCTTGTACCAGCCCCTCTCTTACTTCCCCGCTGCCCCTATAAATTCCAACATTACCCGCTTCACGTGCTTCCGCTATTACATAAGACGAACCAGCGCTTAATTCTGCACTCATTAGTTCAATCCATTTATAAGGAGGAATAATATGTGCAGCATCTTTACTCCCTACTTCACTTAATACAGTAGCAAATTTTGAAATTTTTTCGATGTAGCCACATTTTTCAGTATGCGGTATGGTAATAGAGCCATCACTTACTTCTATCAAATCAATTTTATAATCTTTACAAATAGATACATACTCATCAAACTGATTTCTTATAATAAAAGCTTCGAACAAAGTTCCTCCAAAGTAAACAGGTATTCCATGTGTCTGATACAATTCTATTTTTTTTCTCAAATTAGGTGTCACAAAAGAAGTTCCAAAACCTAGTTTGATGATATCGGTATGTACCCCAGCAACACTCAAAAAGTTTTCTGCCTCACCAAAACTTAAGCCCTTATCCATCACCATCGTTAATCCACTTTTTCTAGGCTTGGCGGTCCTTTCAGGAATTTGAGACATTTTAAAATTCATCATGATACTTGTACTTTGTGTATATAAGATAGTAAAGATAACTTAAATGGTTAAGATTTTTTTGGCTTCTTGTATTGACTAATTAATTCTGCCACTTTTGCATCTTGTACTATTTCAGGATAAAACTTGGTAAATTTTTTCAATAATTTTGTTGATTTTGATAAAGCCATTTCTAGCTGTAATAAACCCTCTGCACTTTTATTCATCATAAACAAAATAGCACTTCTGTAAAAAATGAAAGTTACTTTACCCTGTGTAGACATATAAGCTAATTCGGTTTGCTCTAAGGCCATGTCTAATTGCTCATTGGCTACCAAACACTTAATTAAAGACTCCCAACCGGCGATTTGTTTGGGTTTGTTTTTTACCACCTTACCAAAAAACTGAGCCGCTTCTCTAAACTGGTTTAAATTCATATAACATTCCCCCATTAAAATATAATACTCATTAATGTGTTGATGTATTCTTAATGCATGCTCTAATTGCTTAATGGCCATCTCCCAATTTTCCTCAAGCATATAGGTGCTAGCAATTTTTTGATACAACCTACTGTCATCTGGATTTAAATGCACTGCTTTTTTATAATGGAATCTCGCTTGCGCATAATTTTTCATTCTATGATAACAATGCCCAATGGCTTCGTAAATAACGTCTTCAGGTCGGGATAGTTCTAATACTTTTTCCAATGCTTCAATGGCTTCTCTATATTTCCTTAAGCGTAAAAAGGCATCACCCATATTGCGATAAGCATAATCA
Source organism: Bacteroidota bacterium (assembly GCA_947462495.1). GTDB lineage: Bacteria > Bacteroidota > Bacteroidia > Chitinophagales > Chitinophagaceae > Sediminibacterium. The sequence continues at coordinate 16,995 of CANHOY010000007.1, read as the reverse complement.
AATTTCTCATCAATCACAATAGCATACTGATAAGCATCAATTGCTTTCTCATGTAATTTTATGCCTTGATAAGCCGCTGCTAAATTAAACCAAGCCAATGCATTATAGGGTTGTTCATCAATGATGCGTTGATGCAATCGAATACTTTCTTCATTTCTTCCGGTAAAGTCGGTCCAGAAACAAATTTTGTATAAAGCTTCTTCATTGGTAGGATCTTCTTCTAAAACTAATTGCAAACAATCAAATACTTTATCAAAAGCTTCATGATCATCATACACATCCGCCAATTCAAATAAAACTTCGGTACGCTCTGGCCCTTCAAATAAATGAAGTGCTTCTTGTAAAAGAACAATTGCTTTTTCAGGCTGATCCAGTGCTAAATAAGCATCCGTTTTAAGAATGAATAAATTCATGTCTTTATGGTCATACAATGCTGCCTCGTCTAATAGTTTAAGTGCTTCTTTATATTTTCTTGTAGCTAAAAGCAAATCTGCTTTTTTAATCATCAATAAGGAAGAATGTGGATATTGATTCAAAGCCATATTGGCTGCTTCAATGGCTTCTGCTATTTCATCCTTTTCATCCAAGTGTTCAATGATTCTTTCAAAGTCATCCTCCTCTATATAAGAGTTGGTTCGGCCTAGTTTTAGGTTCTGAAAGCGAAGCATGAGCTCCTGAATATCTCCGCCCTCCTCGTCACGATGGTTGTCGAACATGGCATTTAACTTATGGGGTTAGGAATAAAACATTGATTTTCAATTAATTAGCAAATAATTAAAAAATGACCAATGCTTTAAATAAATGTACAATTAACCTATTAATTATCAATAATTTATTCTTCACATAGGCCTGTAAAATGGTTTAAAATAAATTTTTTACCGTTTTATTAATTTAGTTACCTTTGAACAGATCATGTCCTCTATAAAAACCATATTATTCAAAGCTTGTCTAGCAGTGATGTTGTTAGTATCTACTAGCACTTTTTCTTCTACCATTGTTATTAATAACAACATGGATTCAAGAAAATTGGTAGAAAAATTCAGTTTGAAAAATATTGGAAATAGCACTTACAAAACCGCTACATTTAAATCTTTAAAGCCAAGTTTGGTTTTAAAAGGATTTTCAAACACTTCAGTGAATGCTGATGCGAATAACAATTATATAAAATTTAATAAAGGAAATATTTCTTACATTATTCCTTATAGATACAATGTGGTTTTGTCTAAGTTTAAGACACCAAGTCCAGCTCAACACTAATTTCCAATTTTAACTGCGGTAGAAATCATTGAATAGCCAACACTATTAAATTAGCCTAATCAATTAATTGATACATTTGTCTATTTACATTAAATTGACTTAAAGAAATAGGACTTAAATCTATTTTGGTTGCTTGGTATTGAATGGGATTACCCTTTTCAGGTATAATGGTATAAGATAATACAAGGCCAGGTATGTCTTTGAAAGCCAACTCAAAGGCATTTACAGAAGATATTATTTCATTCGTATATTGTATTTCATAAACCGTATTATCGCTCCAAGTAAGTTGCACTTTTTTACATACATATCCTAAAATGATGGTGGAAGAATCTGTCGCCGACTCTTTCATTGAAACTACGACTGGCGCATTGCTAGGAGGATACTTAATTTCCTGCAAAAAATGACTTTCGCCGATGTCTTTTAATATGATGGCATTATCAGACTGCGTATTGAAAATTAAAACCTGAACCATTTGAGGTGTAATGAATACGGTTTTGCATTGACTTCCTTTTACCAATACATTTTTACTGCCAATAGGAACCCAATGTGGTCCTTGTTGTTCTAGAATATCAAATTGTAGTGCACACTCCCCTACCACTTTTATTTGTGCTTGGGCCGAAGCAATTGTAAAGAAAATGCTCAGAATTAGGGGGGTAATTTTACATTTCATGAACGCTTCTCATTGCTAACCCCAATTAAATAGGGTTTTAATGTTTATTTTTTTGTTTTGTCTTTTAAATCTTTAACCTTTTTCTGCGCTTCCATCATTTGCTCATATTTACTTTGCCAATTACTTTTTTTCTTTGGCGTTTTACGTTTCACTTCAATGCCCGCTAATATTTTATCATGATTGATAATAAATTTCTGAATTACTAATTGCATCAATAAAGTAATTACGTTGGAAACGGTGTAGTACCAGGTTAAAGCAGAAGGAAGGCCATTAAATATAAACAATAACATGAATGGGAAAATATAAGGCATGTATTTTAATGCAGGGTTATCTTGAGTGGGCGTCATGGCCATATTGTAGATAGACATCAAGAAACTTGTAATTACTGCCAATAAGGTAAACAAACTTATGTGATTACCAAATCCCATTGGAATGGTAAAAGGCAAAGTGTAAATAGAATCATAACTTGATAAATCCTGACTCCATAAAAAAGATTGCCCTCTTAAGGAAATATTAGAATTAAAGAAGCTATACAATGCAAAGAATATAGGAATTTGCAATAAGGCTGGAATACAACCGCCTAAAGGATTCACTCCCGCTTCCCTAAATAACTTCATTTGCTCCATGGCAAAACCTTGCTGATCGTCTCCCAACTTCTTTTTAATGCCGTCTAATTCTGGTTTAAGCACTTTCATTTTTGCACTGCTTAAATAACTAGAGTAAGTAAGTGGAGAGGTCACTAAGCGAATAAAAATGGTTAACCACAATACCACCCAACCAAAGTTTTTTACAAAGCCTGCGATAAAGTCAAAAACAGGCATTAAAATGTACTTATTAATAGGGCGAACAAATGAATATAAATCTCTTCCTAAGTTCACGATTTTTTCCATCTCCGGTGCCTGTGTTTTTAAAATCCCAAAATCATTAGGCCCATAATATAAAGATATGTCCAATGTTGCGTTTGCACCAGCAACTTTTGTTTGCAATTGAGCTTGTAGAGCAGCCAAACTATTGCTACTATCTGTCTTTCTTTGCCAATCAATTTTCCCCGATCCAAAACCTTCTTTTGCAATTAAAGTGGTTGCAAAAAATTGTTGCACCAATCCCACCCATTGAATTGGTTTTTCAAATGCTTTTGAAGTATTGCTTGAAATATAATCAAACTCCCCACCCTCAGAAAAACAGATATTTGACATTTGTCTTTCATATACAGTAGTGCGCTCTTGTTGATAGGCATGCACATCCCAAATTACATTTAGCTGTTGATTGGTCAATAACTGATCAGCGCCTTCAAATTTTATATTCCATTCAATATTGTATTGCTTAGGTTGTAACGAAAATAGATGACGAATTGTTTTACCAGTTGGAGTAGTGTAGGCGTATTCTATTTTTTGAATACCATTTTCTGCAGGCAAAATAGTCATCATAGGAAATAAAACCTGATTCACTTGTAGCGTTTTATTATCGCCAATATTAATAGTATAATTTAAAGAACTACTATCTCCTAACCTAACCAATTCCTTTTTATAATTAGTATAATTTTTTAGTGTTACTTCGGCAACCTGTCCACCTTTATTGCTAAATTTAACTTTAACTACTTCATTTTCTAAATAAGTAATCTGCTCTTTTATAGAATCGGCAGATGGAATATTTGCAATAGCGCCTGAAGTTGAATCTAATTTTACGGGATTTTGAAGCGCTGCTGTTTTTTCAGCCGTTGCTTTTACCATAGCTACAGAATCATCAAAATGCTTCTTATAAGTTGCTAAATCGGTTTGTTGCTTGTTGGTGTACCAGAAGTACATAAAAAATAATCCGGCCAATAATATAAACCCAATGACTGTATTTTTATCAGTATTCATACTCAATATTTAATCGTAATTAACGAGGGGCAAAGGTATCGTTTTTTTACAAATTCCGGCTGTATTTACCCCCTACCTGGTAAAGGGTATTGGAAATTTGCCCTAAACTGCAATATTTCACCGCTTCCATTAATACATTGAAAATATTGTCATTTTGCAAGGCTGCCTTTTGGAGCTTTTTTAAATAGGGGCCGGTTACTGATTCGTTCCTTTTTTGGAAGCTATTTACGTTCTTAATTTGCAGATTTTGTTCTATAGCTGATGGCCTAAAGATGGCTTGTTGATCGGCATTGTGTTTTTGCGTTTGATGCACAAAAGTATTTACCCCAATGATAGGAATTTCACCCGCATGTTTTTTAGTTTCATATTGCATGCTTTCTTCCTGAATTTTGGTACGTTGATACATTCTTTCCATAGCACCTAATACACCTCCTCTATTATTTATTCTTTCAAATTCACGCATAACCGCTTCTTCTACTAAATCGGTTAATTCAGTAATTAAAAAACTTCCTTGTTGAAAATTTTCAACTTTCGTCGTTCCCAATTCTTTATTAATAATTAATTGAATAGCCAACGCACGTCTAACACTTTCTTCGGTAGGTGTAGTAATGGCTTCATCGTATGCATTCGTGTGTAAACTATTACATTGATCATAAATTGCGTATAAAGCTTGCAGTGTAGTTCTAATGTCATTAAAATCTATCTCTTGCGAGTGCAAACTTCTTCCACTGGTTTGAATATGATATTTTAATTTTTGTGATCGCTCGTTGGCATGATACTTATGCTTCATAGTGTTGGCCCAAATTCTTCTTGCCACTCTCCCAATTACAGCATATTCTGGATCCATGCCATTGCTAAAGAAAAAACTTAGATTGGGAATAAAGTCATCTATGGCTAGGCCTCGATTCATAAAATATTCAACATAAGTAAAGCCATTGGCTAAAGTAAAGGCCAATTGTGTAATGGGATTAGCTCCCGCTTCTGCAATATGATAACCAGAAATAGAAATACTATAAAAATGTTTGATTTTATTTTCAGCAAAATACGACTGTACATCTCCCATCATTCTTAAAGCAAAATCGGTTGAAAAGATACAAGTATTTTGCGCCTGGTCTTCTTTTAATATATCGGCTTGCAATGTGCCTCTTATAGTAGAAAGCACTTCTTTTTTGATGGCTTGATATACAGTAGCCTCTAAAACCTGATCTCCGGAGACACCTAACAATTGTAAACCTAATCCATTGTGCCAATCTTTAAATGGTGCCGATTTATTTACATTAAAATATTCAGGTGGATTTTCTCCTTTATAAATTTGCTTTATTTTTTTATGTACCGTTGGCCATAATTTATGGGCGGTTATATATTTTTCACAGGCTTGGTCAATAGCCGTATTAAAAAATTGCGCCATGAGTATGGGCGCAGGACCATTGATGGTCATACTCACCGAAGTACTGGGATTATTTAAATCAATACCACTGTATAATTTTTTGGCGTCATCAATACTGGCCACATTGACCCCGGCATTACCTATTTTACCAAAAACATCTAATCTTTTTTCAGGATCATGCCCATATAATGTAACACTATCAAAAGCAGTGGATAGTCGTATAGCATTTTGTCCCTTACTTAAAAAATGAAACCTACTATTGGTTCTTTCTGGACAACCTTCACCAGCAAACATCCTAGTAGGATCTTCATTGTTTTGTTTAAATTTAAAAACACCTGCTGTAAATGGAAAATACCCAGGTAAATTTTCTTTCAAATGCCATTCAGCTATTTCTCCCCAATCTTTATATTTGGGCAATTGAACTTTTTGTATAACAGTACCAGACTGTGTTTCAAAACTAATAGACTGTTTTACTTTTTTACCTTTATGCTCTATTTCAAAAAAAGATTTTTTATAGGCAGCACTCTTTTCAGGCCATTCCAATACCAACTGCTTTACATCTTTATCAATACTTTGTTCAATAAGTTGATTTGCTTTGATTAATTTTTTATCTTCCTGAAAGGCGGGTTCTTTTAATACTTCTTGGAAACAATACCATTTAGAAATATTTGTTTTCTGAGTTTCAATCCATTGATTATTTTTTTGAAAAGAGGATACAATCTCACCTAAATAATTATTTCTTTTATTAGGAATCGTAGGTGCAGTTACTTCATTTTCATCATATCTTGGCTCCCATGGAAGTATATTCCACTTAACTTTATGTGTTGCAAAAACAACCGCTGCCAAACAATTATACATTGCTTGCATACCTGGGTCATTAAAATGAGAAGCAATGGTACCAAAAATAGGCATAGTACTTGTTTCATCAGACCATAGATGATGTGACCGACGATATTGTTTACGCACATCCTTCACTGCATCTAATCCACCGGCCCTATCAAATTTATTAATAGCGATCACTTTCGCATAATCAATCATGTTTATTTTCTCCAATTGTGTTGGCGCTCCAAATTCAGGGGTCATTACATACACGGGAATACTTACAAAATCTACAATGGTGGCATCATTTTGCCCAACACCTGCCGTCTCTATAATAATACTATCGTATCCCGCAGCGATACAAAGTTCTATGACCGCATCCATTGAACCTGCAATAGAATTTTTATCAGATCTGGTTGCTAAGGATCGCATAAATACATTAGGATGATCAATCGCATTCATACGAATACGATCTCCTAATAAAGCCCCGCCCGTTTTTCGTTTACTTGGATCTACAGAAATAATAGCAATGGTTTTGGTAGGGTTCGCCAATAAAAAATACTGCACCAATCTATCGCAAACTGTTGACTTTCCTGCTCCCCCCGTTCCAGTAAGTCCAATAACGGGAATATTTTTATTCGTTTTTTTAGTTATCTTTTTTTTAGGCCCATTTTGCAATAAAGTAATTGCTCTACTTAAATATCGAGGATCTATTTTTTTGGCAATCGTTAACTTAGGTAATTTATTTTTGGAAAAACTTTTTAATTCAAAAGAGCAATACTTAATTACATCATCAATCATTCCTTCAATACCTAATTGCAAGCCGTCTTCTGGTAAATATATTTTAGAAATCCCGATTTTTTCTAGCAAGGCCGCTTCTTTAGGTAAAATAGTACCACCGCCACCGCCCACAATTTTTACATGCTGATAACCTGCATCGTTTAATAATTTTCTAACATAAGTGAAAAATTCTACATGACCCCCCTGATAGGATGTAATAGCAATCCCTTGTACATCTTCATCTATAGCCGCCGCTACAATTTCAAGTGCAGAACGATTGTGTCCAAGATGAATAATTTCAACCCCTTTTTCTTGCAACACACGACGCATGATATTGATGGATGCATCATGTCCATCAAACAAACTAGTAGAAGTAAGAATACGTATATTATTCATACTTTAAAGCTAACAAATGTTAGCAACATTGCAAACTAAAAAAACTAAAAAAATACTATGCTTTTTTAGCAGCTAGTGCTTTGGCAGCAGCAATAAAATGTACGAATAAAGGGGCAGGGTATTCTACGGTACTCTTTAATTCAGGATGATATTGAACGCCTATAAAGAAAGGATGTTTAGGTAATTCAACAATTTCAACAAGACCTAAATCTGAATTAATTCCACTTGTCACCATCCCATTTTCTTGAAATAATTTCAAGAAAGTATTATTGAATTCATATCTATGACGGTGACGCTCATTAATATTGGTTTGACCATAAATTTTATAAGCAAGGGTATCTTTAGCAATGGTACAAGGATAAGAGCCTAAGCGCATGGTTCCCCCTTTCATGGTAATTCTCTTTTGATCTTCCATCATGTCTATCACTGGATGTTCTGTATTAGGATCCATCTCAACTGAATGGGCACCTTTAAGGTGTAATATATTACGAGCAAATTCAATAACTGCCATTTGCATTCCTAAACAAATACCAAAGAAAGGCAAATTGTTTTCTCTTGCATATTTAACAGCTACTATTTTCCCTTCAATTCCTCTATTCCCAAAACCAGGTGCTACAAGTAAACCATGCAAACCTGTTAATTGTTCATTTACATTTTCAGCCGTTAAATCTTCACTATGCACATTCACCACATTCACTTTCACCTCATTCATGGCACCTGCATGAATAAAACTTTCTAAAATTGATTTATAGGCATCCTGCAATTCAATATACTTCCCTATTAATCCAATATTGATAGTGGCTTTTGGATGTTTTAACTTGTCTAAAAAAATATTCCATTTAGTTAAATCGGCGTCTTTAAAATTTTGAATATTTAATTTCTTCAACACAATTAAATCCAATTGCTCTTTTAACATTAACAAAGGCACTTCATAAATGGTACTTGCATCTAAAGATTCAATGACGTTACCTGCTTTTACATTACAGAATAAGGCAATTTTTCTTTTAATATCATCATTTAAAGGATGTTCTGTTCTGCAAACAATGACATCAGGATGTACACCGGTTTCACTTAACATTCTTACACTATGTTGTGTAGGTTTTGTTTTTAGCTCTTTAGCTGCATTTAAATAGGGAATTAAAGTTAAGTGCACTACCATCACATCTTCTTCTGGCAATTCCCATTGAATTTGTCGAACGGTTTCAATGAATGGGGTACTTTCAATATCACCCACTGTACCACCAATTTCAGTAATTACTATATCAAATTTACCATCCTGTCCTAACAAAAGCATTCGACGTTTAATTTCGTCAGTGATATGAGGAACCACTTGTACCGTTTTGCCTAAAAATTCACCTGCTCTTTCTTTATTGATGACAGTTTGATAAATACGTCCGGTTGTTACATTATTTGCTTGTGATGTGGGGGTGCTTAAAAAACGCTCATAATGTCCTAAATCTAAATCGGTTTCAGCACCATCTTCAGTCACATAACACTCTCCATGTTCATAAGGATTCAATGTTCCTGGATCAACATTAATATAGGGATCAAATTTTTGTATGGTCGCAGTAAGCCCTCTTGCTTGCAATAATTTTGCTAATGAAGCGGCAATAATACCCTTCCCTAAGCTACTCGTTACGCCGCCTGTTACAAATATATACTTTGCCATACTTTTTTAGTTCTTAATTGAAAATAGCATACACCCAATAGGAATATTCTATTGTGTATAAACCAGTTTCAAATGGTTAATTTACTTTTAGGACCTATCTTTATTTGGAAAAATTCTTAGAGGTCATACAAACCTACACCAAAAAAAGGGGGCTACAAAATGATAGGACTCAGTCAACAAAAAATGTTTATAAGTGTTATATAAAAGTGAACATCTTCAAATAAAATAAATAAAAATCAATGCAAAAAGCCATTTATGCCCTATTAACCGTCATTTTGACCGCCAGTTTAATTAGTTGGAATTGGAGCAAATCTCAGCACCCCACAGTAGATAAAAGCGCTGTTATAGAGTGCCTAAATATGGAAACTCAACAAGCCTATCAAAAAGAAGCAAGCACCACTGGTTTTGCTGCTTTGCACCCCCTGCCTTTAGCGGTAAATCCTGAAAATTTATTAGGTAAAATGATGTCATTTGATGGAGCCGATGGCAAACAAGCCAATGCTTATTTTATACCAGCTAAAAAGAAAACAAATAAATATTTAATAGTGATTCAAGAATGGTGGGGATTGAATGATAATATCAAAATGGAGTCTGATAAATATTATGCAGATTTAGGTGATGTAAATGTAATGGCAGTGGATATGTATGATGGTAAGGTAGCCGCTACTCCAGATAGTGCTATGAAATTAATGCGCGGCGCCGATATGGGAAGAATGACCGCCATTATTCAAGGCGCCATTAAATTTGCTGGAAGTAATGCTGCTATTTATAGTGTGGGTTGGTGCTTTGGTGGCATGTGGAGTTTGCAAACCGCCATATTAGCTGGACCACAAGCAAAAGGAACTGTGATGTATTATGGTAGACCCGAAACCAATATGGATAAAATAAAATCTATTCAATGCGATGTCATTGGTTTTTTTGGCAACTTAGATCAAAGTCCATCTCCTTCAATGGTGAATAGTTTTGAAACAAGTATGAAAGAAGCAGGTAAAAATTTATCGGTGAATAGATATGAAGCAGGACATGGCTTCGCGAATCCAAGCAACCCTGGTTTTAATGCTGCTGCTACCAAAGATGCTTATACCAAAGCGATTGCATTTTTAAAAGCACATTAAACTATACTTTATTACAAAGAAGAGAAAAAATACAATATTCCTCACTCTCAGCTCGCAAGCTCGAATGTTCGTTCGGAATAGTATATTTTCTCTTCTTTTTTTGAGCTAAAATTGTATTTAATTAATACCATTGGTTTTTCACAAGATAATTGGCGACATAATCTTTCACTCCTTCTTCCAAACTTGAAAAGGGCGCATTGTATCCAGCTTCACGAAGCTTATTCATATTGGCTTCGGTAAAATATTGGTATTTATCTCTAATATCTATAGGCATATCAATAAATTCAATATTGGGCGTTAATCCTTGGGCTTTAAAAGTATTGGCTGCTAAATCGTAAAAACTTCGTGCTTTACCCGTACCTAAATTATATAAGCCATTTTTTTCTTTACTCCATTTTTTAGCGAACATCTCATGCATCATCCATCCAATTACTTTAACCACATCTTTCACATATATAAAGTCACGTAATTGTTCTCCATCTTTAAAATCGGGACGATGGCTTTTAAACAATTTAACTACCCCTGTTTCTTTGATCTGATTAAAAGCGTGAAAAATAACACTGGCCATTCTTGCTTTATGTCCTTCATTGGGACCATACACATTGAAAAATTTTAAACCAGTCCATGCTGCAGGGCCTTCCTTTTGAGCCAAGGCCCATTTATCAAATTCGTTTTTACTAACGCCATAGGGATTTAATGGAGCCAGTTGATCTAATACATCATGCCTATCCTCATAGCCATTTTCTCCCGCACCATAAGTAGCAGCAGAAGATGCGTAAATTAAAGGAATTTGTTTTTGGGTGGCATAATTCCAAATAGATTTAGAATACTCCACATTCAATTCCTCATGTATCGCATAATTAAATTCAGTAGTATCAGTTCTTGCACCTAAATGAACAATGAAATCGATTTCATACTCATCACTCAAAAGTTGTTCTAAAAAAGCTTGGCGTTCTATGACTTTGGTATAAGTTTTTTGTTCCCAATTTTTTCTCTTGGCTTCTACACCGAAATCATCCACCAATAATAAATTAGCAAATCCGTTTTCATTCAAAAACTGAACCATTACAGAGCCAATAAAACCTGCAGTGCCTGTAACAACTATCGTGGGCTGCTTAGACATATTATGCTAATTTTTTTTCAATAGCTGTGTCGTAACTATTTTTCCAAGTAGCTATCGAATCCCAATTTTCATTGTTCACTTGAATAGAACCATCCGTTACTTTACCAATAACATTAAATGCAATACCAAATTTACTCGCTAACACTTCTATAGCCGAAATGGCTGCTGCATCGCAGGATACCACTACTCTACTTTGGGCTTCGCCTAGCCAATAAGCATCGGTTCGCAATGTTGTATTATCGGAATTCACTTCAAAACCTTTATTATTTACAAAGGCAGATTCAAGTAAGGTAATAATTAAACCGCCTTCACTAATATCGTGTGCACTTTTAATTTTTTGTTCCTTAATAAGACTTGTTATCAATTCATGTAATGCAAATTCTTCTTCCAAATTAAAATGAGGGGCTTGTGAATGTTTCACACCTTTAATTTTATTCAAATATTCTGAGGAACCAATATCATTTCTTTGTGTACCTAATAAAACAATTTTATCTCCTGCTTTTTTAAAATCTAAAGTCATTCGAAGTTTCATATCTTCTATAATACCTACCATGCCAATGGTTGGGGTAGGATAAACAGGACCATCTGGATTTTGATTATAGAAACTAACGTTACCCCCAGTAACTGGTGTATTGAATTTTCTACATGCAGCGCCCATTCCTTCTACTGATTTTACAAATTGATAATATACTTCTGGATCATAAGGATTACCAAAGTTTAAACAATTGGTAACACCAATGGGTTCTCCACCACTACATACAATATTACGAGCGGCTTCAGCAACGGCAATCATTGCCCCTTGATAGGGATTAGCAAATACATATTTACTATTACAATCTACCGTCATAGCTAATGCTTTTCCAGTTCCTTTCGCAACAACAATAGAAGCATCACTTGGCGCATTGGTACTTGCATTGGCTGCACCCACCATACTATCATATTGTGTATACACCCAACGTTTAGATGCAATATTTGGGATTTGTACCATTTGTTTTACGGCCTCTTGCAAATTAGAAATATCAGGAACCGTATTCACATCAAATGCATTCACTTTTGTTAAGTAAGCCGGTGCTGAGTATTCACGAGTATATTGAGGGGCTCCTCCACCTAACACTAATTCATAGGCTGGCAAAGATGCTTCTAATTCCCCATGCATGTAAAAATTTAATAAACCATCGGAAGTCACTTCGCCAATATTGCTACAAGACAAATCCCATTTTTCAAATACAGCAAGCACTTGTGCTTCTTTTCCTTTTTCTACCACCATCAACATTCTTTCTTGACTTTCACTTAATAACAATTCCCAAGCCTTCATATTTTGTTGACGTGTAGGCACTTTATCTAAATCAATACGCATGCCTACTTGCCCTTTGGCACTCATCTCTGCTGTAGAACAAATAATTCCTGCGGCACCCATATCTTGCATACCTACTACACCGCCTGTTTCAATCACTTCTAAACAAGCTTCTAATAATTTTTTTTCTTGAAAAGGATCACCCACTTGTACTGCGGGTAAATCTTCTACACTATCTGCAGTAATTTCTGCAGAGGCAAAACTTGCTCCACCAATTCCATCTTTACCAGTGGCACTGCCCACAAAGAAAACAGGATTACCTTCACCTAATGCAATAGCACTAACGGTTTTACCCGCTTTTACAATACCAACACTCATCGCATTAACTAAAGGATTGGTATGATAACAATCTTCAAAATACAATTCACCACCAACAGTTGGTACCCCAAAGCAGTTTCCATAATGACCAATGCCATGTACTACCCCTGCTAATAAACCTTTTGTTTTGTTATCTTCTAAATTACCAAAACGCAAACTATTTAAAGACGCAATAGGTCTTGCACCCATTGTAAAAATATCTCTTTGTATTCCACCCACTCCAGTGGCAGCTCCTTGAAAAGGCTCCAATGCACTTGGGTGATTATGTGATTCAATTTTAAACACCACCCCATACTCATTTCCAATATCCATTAAGCCTGCATTCTCTTCTCCTGCCGCTACCAACATTCTGCCCCCATCGCGCGGTAAAGTTTTTAACCACTTAATAGAATTTTTATAACTACAATGTTCACTCCACATGCCACTAAAAGCACATAGCTCCGTAAAATTAGGAGTGCGTCCAAGTTTTAATTTTATACTTTCAAATTCTTCTTCAGTAAGTCTAAGTTGTTGGGCTGTTTTGACGGTAATTTCCATGGGTATTGCTTAATCTTTTTGAGATGCAGCGAAGGTACAAAAGTGATGCGTAAGCAAGTAGTTGAATTACCAACATAAAAGCTATAAAATGTGTATCTATAAAAAATGAAATTACTTGCCTCTACATTCAGAACTATATTAATTGAGAATCAATGTTTTGGAGATTAAATGAAATATATATTATTTTTTTAATGTTTATATGATATGCATAAAATAGATAAAAATTGAAATTTAATTTTTAGAATACTCCAATTCTTTATTATTTTCGTGCCGAAAGTGAAAATTCACTTCCAATTTTAATATATGTTTAATTTTATTAATATTTAAAATCCTACCCTATGGCAGTTTCAAAATTAGAGTACATCTGGCTAGATGGTTACAAGCCGACCCAATCATTAAGAAGCAAAACAAAAATTGAAAAAGATTTCAGTGGCAAATTGTCTGATTGCGATATGTGGTGTTTTGATGGTTCTTCCACCGAGCAAGCACCAGGTGGATCAAGCGACTGTTTATTAAAACCAGTTTTTATTTGTAAAGATCCAGGTCGCAGAGATGCTTATTTAGTAATGTGTGAAGTATTAAGTTCTGATGGAACGCCTCATCCAAGTAACGGAAGAGCCACTATTCAAGATGATGATAATGATTTTTGGTTTGGATTTGAGCAAGAATATTTTTTATGGAATCCTGCTACTAACAAACCATTAGGTTTTCCAGAAGGCGGTTACCCTGGACCACAAGGTCCTTATTATTGTTCAGTAGGTGCTAACAATGCGTATGGAAGAAATATTGTAGAAGAACACTTAGATGCCTGTATTGACGCGGGTTTGAATATTGAAGGTATCAATGCAGAAGTAGCAGCTGGTCAATGGGAATTCCAAATATTTTCTAAAGGCGCCAAAGAAGCAGGAGATCAAATTTGGGTTGCTCGTTATTTATTAGAAAGAATTGGTGAGACTTATGGTGTATCTATTAACTGGCATTGTAAACCATTGGGTACTTTGGATTGGAACGGCTCGGGTATGCATGCGAATTTTTCTAACACTACTTTAAGAACCTGTGGCAAAAAAGAAACTTACGATATCATTTGTGAAGCATTCCGTCCATTTGTAAAAGAACATATTGAAGTATATGGTGCAGACAATCATTTAAGATTAACTGGAAAACATGAAACTGCAAGTATTCATGATTTCTCTTTTGGTGTTTCGGACAGAGGAGCTTCTATCCGTATCCCAATTGGCGCAGTGGAAAAAGGCTGGAAAGGATGGTTGGAAGATCGTCGTCCAAATTCTGCAGCAGACCCTTATAAAGTAGCTGCTCGAATTATCAAAACGGTAAAAACTGCAAAAGTTTAGTTTTTAGTAATATTTCGTTAGGTTTTATAGCAAATCCCTCATCCCAATTCACTGAATGGGGGATTTTTTGTTGATTACTCCTATTAAAATGCCATTACCTTTGAGCTATTCCTCAAATATAAAAATACCTACTATGTCATTAAGATTCGAAGCGATTAAACATGTGAGCCATGACAGGACCAATGAGCCTGAAGTTAAATCACAAAAAATTACCGCCATTTTCGGGGAAAGTGTTTTTAATATAAAAACAGCGAGAGAGTTTTTAAGCGATGAAGCTTATAAAAGTTTAGTAAATAGTATTAAAGGTTCTAAAAAAATAGAAAGAAATGTGGCAGGTCAAATTGCAACAGGCATTCGTGCTTGGGCAGAAACAAAAGGCGTCACCCACTTTACCCATTGGTTTCAACCATTAACAGGAAGTACTGCTGAAAAGCATGATTCTTTTTTTACTTTAAAATCAGACGGCACCGCCATTGAAGAATTTGATGGCGCTGCATTAATTCAACAAGAACCAGATGCTTCCTCCTTTCCAAGTGGTGGCTTAAGAGCTACTTTTGAAGCAAGAGGATATACTGCTTGGGACCCTTCTTCTCCCCCATTTATTATTGAAATTGGAAATGGAAAAACACTATGTGTTCCTACCATTTTCGTATCATATACAGGCGAATCTTTGGATTACAAGGCACCGTTAATGAAAGCAACGGAAGCTTTAAACAAAGCAGCTGTTACGGTTTGTAATTTATTTGATAAAAATGTAAATAAAGTAACCCCTACTTTAGGTTGGGAACAAGAATATTTTGTCATTGATGAAGCCTTAGTAAATGCGCGTCCCGATTTAGTACAATGCGGAAGAACCGTATTTGGCGCAGCACCTGCTAAAGGCCAACAATTAGAGGATCATTATTTTGGATCTATTCCTGAAAGAGTGTACGCCTTTATGCGTGACTATGAAAATGAGTCTTATAAATTAGGTATTCCTTTAAGAACAAGACACAATGAAGTAGCCCCTGCACAATTTGAGTGTGCTCCTATCTTTGAAGAAGTGAATATTGCAGTGGATCATAATATTTTATTAATGGATGTAATGACCCGCGTTGCAAAAAGACATCACTTAGTAGTATTGCTTCATGAAAAACCTTTTGCAGGTATTAACGGAAGTGGCAAACACAATAACTGGAGTTTGGCTACAGATACAGGTGTTAATTTATTAGCCCCTGGTAAAACACCCAAGACCAATTTAATGTTTTTGACCTTTTTTGTAAATACAATTAAAGCCGTTCATGATTATGCAGATATTTTGAGAGCTTCAATTGCCTCTGCATCAAATGATTTTAGATTGGGTGCCAATGAAGCTCCTCCAGCTATTATTTCCGTATTTATTGGTGAATACTTAACTAAAGTATTGAATGATGTGGAAAGCCGCGTAGGTACTAAGTTTGATGAACAAGACGAAGCAATCTTGAAATTAGATTTACACCGTAGCATTCCTGAATTATTAATGGACAATACCGATCGTAATCGTACTTCTCCTTTTGCATTCACTGGAAACAAGTTTGAATTCCGTGCCGTAGGTTCTACCGCCAACTGTGGTCACCCAATGACTATTTTAAATACCATTGTAGCAGATACCTTAAATAAGTTTGCTGCGGAAGTAGAGGCATTGATAGAGAAAGGAGATAAGAAAGAAATTGCGATTATGCAAGTGATTCAAAAATACATTGTAGCTAGCAAAAAGATTTTATTTGAAGGAGATGGCTATAGTGAAGAATGGCATAAGGAAGCTGAGAAAAGAGGCTTGCCTAATTTAAAAACAACGCCTATTGCTTTAGATGCCATGATTACAGAAAAAGCAAAAAAATTATTTAAAGAAAATAATATTTATTCGCACAGTGAATTAGAAGCACGTTATGAAATTGAATTAGAGAAGTACATTAAGAAAGTTCAAATTGAAGCGCGTATTATGGGTGATTTAGCCACTAACCATATTATTCCTTCGGCACTTAAATATCAAAACGAATTACTTAAAAATGTAAGCTTACTTCGCGAAGCCGCTTTACCAGAAAAATTATACAAAGGTCAATTGGCCTTATTGAAAGATGTGAGCACTCATATTCAACAAGTATATGACAATGTAGACGCTATGGTGGAAGAGCGTAAAGTAGCCAATAACATTGCTAATTCAAGAGACAAAGCCATTGCTTACGAAGCCAAAGTAAAAGCACAATACTTTGATAAGATTCGCTACCACGTTGATAAATTAGAGCAATTAGTAGATGATGAATTATGGACCTTGCCTAAGTACAGAGAATTATTGTTCTTACGTTAATTTTAAAATTAAATTTCGTAATTCAAAATA
>CANHOY010000006.1 GCA_947462495.1 Bacteroidota bacterium | reverse complement strand
TTGGCTTGTATCGTTTTATTGGGTAAGATGGCTTGTGTAGGACAAGCGTCAATACATTTTGTACAAGTACCACAAAAATCTTTGACGAGTGGAGCATCGTATTGTAATGGTAAGTCTACAATTAAAGTGGCTAAAAAAAAGAAGGAGCCCGTTTGAGGACGAATTAAATTTCCGTTTTTCCCAATCCATCCTGCACCTGCTAGTTGTGCCCAAGATCTTTCCAATACGGGAGCGGAATCTACAAAGCCTCTTCCTTCAATGGGACCAATTTTCTTTCTGAGGATATCAAGTATTTCATGTAATTGATTTCTTATCACTTCATGATAATCTTCACCCCAAGCATACTTCGCAATTTTTGCATCTTGTTTATTCGCAATTTTTTGATCTGATGGTTGAGGGTAATAGTTCTTTAAAAACGTAATCACCGATTTCGCACCTGGTACTAATTTTCGCGGGTCTATTCTTATGTCAAAATTTTTCTCCATGTATTCCATGTCTCCATGAAAACCTTGCGACAGCCATTTTTCAAGTCGCTTCGCATCTTCACTTAACTCAGTTGCTTGTGCAATGCCACAGAAATCAAAGCCCATTGAGTGGGCTGTTGCTTTAATGAATTCGGTATTTGAAAACTCGTTCAATGGGCTATTTGGTTAATTGGATGGTTTTGAAATTGGGTATGTAAAAATAGCAGAAAAACCTTGTTGTAACTGACTTTTATGCCGTTTTACTATGTATTTTATGACAATCTAACGGATATCATAGATTGGCCTTGCTTTTGACCCTACCTTGTTATAAATAATTAATACTATGAATTTAAGTCAATATACTATTAAAGCACAGGAAGCCATTCAGGCAGCACAACAGTTGGCCTATAATAATAAAGATGCAGCTATTGAAACCTTGCATTTGTTGAAAGCAATTTTAACAGATAAAGATAGCTCAACAGAATTTTTATTAAAAAAGAATAATTTAAATCCGCTTTTGATTCAGCAAAAAGTGGATGCGATTCTTCCCTCCATGCCTAAGCAACTTAGTGGGGAACCTGCTTCTAATGTAAGTAGAGATTTAAATAGTGTGTTACTAAAAGCCAATGGAGCATTAAAAACTTTTGGAGATGAATTTGTTACGGTGGAGCATTTGTTGATTTCCATTTTACAAGTGAATGATACAGCATCTAAAATTTTAAAAGATGCAGGACTCACTGAAAAAGGATTGGTGACCGCCATTAAAGAATTAAGGAAAGGGGAAAAAGTACAATCGGCTACACAAGAAACACAATTTCAAGCCTTATCAAAATATGCTAAGAACTTAAATGACTTAGCCAATAAAGGAAAATTAGATCCAGTGATTGGACGTGATGAGGAAATTAGAAGAACCTTACATATCCTTTCAAGAAGAAGTAAGAACAATCCTATTTTAGTGGGAGAACCAGGTGTGGGTAAAACGGCGATAGCTGAAGGCTTGGCTATGAGAATTGTTAATGGAGATGTGCCTGACAATTTGAAAAGCAAAATTATTTTTGCATTGGACATGGGACAATTAATTGCTGGAGCAAAATATAAAGGTGAATTTGAAGAAAGATTAAAAGGAGTGGTGAAAGAAGTAGCAGATAGTGACGGAGAAATTATTTTATTTATTGATGAAATTCACACATTGGTTGGTGCTGGTGGCGGCGAGGGAGCTATGGATGCTGCCAATATATTAAAACCTGCCTTAGCAAGAGGGGAGTTAAGGGCGATTGGGGCCACTACTTTAAATGAATATCAAAAGTTCTTTGAAAAAGACAAAGCATTAGAACGTCGTTTTCAAAAAGTAATGATTGACGAGCCTTCTAAAGAAGATGCCATTTCAATATTAAGAGGCTTGAAAGAAAGATATGAAACACATCATCATGTGCGTATTAAAGACGAAGCCATTATTGCTGCTGTTGAATTATCAACCAGATATATTACAGATCGTTTCTTGCCTGACAAAGCCATTGATTTAATTGATGAAAGTGCTGCTAAGTTAAGACTGGAGATGAACTCCATGCCCGAAGAATTAGACACTTTGATGAGACAAATTCGTCAATTGGAAATTGAAAGAGAAGCCATTAAAAGAGAAAACAATCCGGAACAATTAAAGGCATTGAATATTGATATTAGTAATTTGACAGTGCAACAAGATACTTTAAAAGCAAAGTGGGCTGAAGAAAAAGAGTTGGTCGATAAAGTACAAAATACAAAATCTGAAATTGAAAAATTAAAACAAGAGGCAGAGGTGGCAGAAAGAAATGGAGATTATGGGAAAGTAGCTGAAATAAGATACGGTAAAGTGAAAGATCAAGAAACAAAATTGATTGAATGGAGTAAACAGTTGCAGCAACTAGGGGAACATGGAAAGAGATTAATGAAAGAGGAAGTGGATGCAGAAGACATTGCAGAAAATGTGGCCAAAGCGACTGGTATACCAGTGAGTAAAATGTTGCAATCGGATAAAGATAAATTATTGAATTTAGAGACAGAATTACACAATAGAGTAGTTGGTCAAGAGGAAGCCATTAGTGCCGTATCAGATGCTATACGTAGAAGCAGGGCTGGTTTACAAGATCCAAAGAAACCCATTGGTTCATTTATTTTTTTAGGTACGACTGGAGTGGGTAAAACAGAATTAGCCAAAGCGTTAGCCAATTATTTGTTTGATGATGATGCCATGATGACGCGTATTGATATGAGTGAATATCAGGAAAAGCATGCAGTTTCTCGTTTGGTGGGGGCGCCTCCGGGCTATGTAGGTTATGATGAAGGTGGACAATTAACAGAGTCCGTTAGAAGGAAACCGTATAGTGTAGTTTTGTTAGATGAAATAGAAAAAGCGCATCCAGATGTTTGGAATATTTTATTGCAAGTATTGGACGATGGACATTTAACAGACAACAAAGGCAGAACTGTAAATTTTAAAAACACCATTATTATAATGACTAGTAATATTGGAAGTCATATCATACAAGAAGCTTTTGAAGGAGTAACTGAAAAAAATGTAGAAGAAAAAACAGAGCAATCTAAAGTAGAAGTGATGGCATTGTTAAAACAAACCATTCGTCCCGAATTTTTAAATAGAGTGGATGAAATTATAATGTTCTCTCCATTGTTGCAAAAACAAATGGCGGCCATTGTAAAAATTCAATTGAATAATTTAACAGCCTTGGTAGCTGAAAATGGAATGCAGGTAGAATTTACGCCATACTTGGTAGATTATTTGTCTGAACAAGGCTTCGATATGCAATTGGGGGCAAGACCCTTAAAAAGGTTAATTCAAAAAATGGTAGTTAATGAGTTTAGTAAAAAAATATTAAGTGGTGAAATTGATAAAACTAAAAAAGTATTAATAGATATATTTGATGGGGTAGTGGTTTTTAGGAACGAATCTTAAGGGTATTGATTTGTGTATAGCTACTTTTTGTAATGTTCTAGAGGACTTGTATATTTGAAGAATCGATTCATTCAATTCTACAATACACAATGGCTAGTAACAAACAAGCAGCAGTCGGATTTATTTTTGCCACAATTTTATTGGATGTAATTGGATTGGGGATCATTATTCCAGTGGTACCTCAACTACTTCAGCATTTATTGCATATTACAGACAAGTCGGATATTAGTGCTATTGCAAAGCCAGCGATGTACATGACTTTTATTTATGCTGCCATGCAGTTTTTCTTTGCTCCCATTTTAGGTAGCTTAAGTGATCAATATGGAAGACGCCCTGTTTTACTTTTCTCCCTATTGGGATTTGGATTGGATTATATTTTTTTAGCATTTGCTCCTAGCATTGGATGGTTATTTGTAGGACGAGTTTTTTCAGGAATTACTGGCGCAAGCATCACCACCGCGGCGGCCTATATGGCTGACATTAGTGATGAAAAAAGTAGAGCTAAAAACTTTGGCATGATTGGTGCCGCTTTTGGTATTGGATTTATCATTGGTCCTTTATTGGGTGGGTTGCTTGGGGAAATTGGTCCAAGAATTCCTTTTTTAGTGGCCGCAGGTTTAGCATTAATCAATGCATTGTATGGTTATTTTATTTTGCCAGAATCTTTAGATAAGGAGCATAGAAGAAAATTTGATATTAAAAGAGCTAATCCAATTGGGTCTTTGAAAAATTTGAATAAATATCCAGCTGTATTTGGATTAATCGTTGCCATGCTTTTTATTTATTTAGCTTCTCATTCAGTTCAAAGTAATTGGAGTTTTGCCAATATTAGCAAGTTTGGATGGACGCCTAAAACAATTGGTATCTCCTTGGGGGCGATTGGATTGCTAGTGGGATTGGTGCAAGGAGTTTTAATCAGATTCATCAATCCTAAATTAGGCAATGAAAAAAGT
Source organism: Bacteroidota bacterium (assembly GCA_947462495.1). GTDB lineage: Bacteria > Bacteroidota > Bacteroidia > Chitinophagales > Chitinophagaceae > Sediminibacterium. The sequence continues at coordinate 17,623 of CANHOY010000006.1, read as the reverse complement.
GTTTATTATGGAATATCCTTGTATGCAATTGGATTAGTTTTGTTTGCATTTGCATCACAAAGTTGGATGATGTTTTTATTTTTAATCCCTTATTGCTTAGGAGGAATTTCTGGACCTGCATTACAAGCTTTAATTTCCGTTCATGTACCCAAAAATGAGCAAGGAGAATTGCAAGGTTCATTGACAGGTTTAAATAGTTTAACTACTATTGTGGGTCCACCAATGATGATTGGTTTGACCTCTTATTTTTCAATAAAAAATGACCCACACCACATCTACTTTCCAGGGGCTGCATTTTTATTAGGTGCCTTTTTTATGCTTTTAAGTGCGTTTATTGCTTATTGGGTGTTAAAACATGAAACTGCTCCCTCTAAGGACTAGAATCTTGCCTTATAATCCCTTACTGTCGTTATATTTGTGCCTAAAATACAGGTAGTATGACGACGCCATTAATGACGCAATTAAATGAGACAGTTAACTTCATCAAGTCTAAGATTAATACAACAGCCAATACAGCCATAATATTGGGCAGTGGATTGGGTAATTTGTCAAAGGAAATTCAAATAGATTTTTCGATAGCCTATAGTGAAATTCCGCATTTTCCAGTAAGTACCGTAGAGGGGCATAAAGGAAGATTGATTTTGGGTACTTTAAATGGTAAAAAAGTATGGGTAATGGAAGGGCGTTTTCATTTTTATGAAGGCTATCATGTAGAACAAGTTGTTTTCCCTATTCGAGTGTTAAGATTATTAGGAGTTCAAAATTTATTATTATCTAACGCGGCAGGAGGAGTCAATCCAAATTTTAAGGTGGGCGATTTAATGATTATTAAAGATCATATTAGTTTGTTTACAATCAATCCATTGATAGGGAAAAATGAAGAAGCATTGGGAACACGCTTTCCTGATATGAGTGAGCCCTATGCATTTGTATTTATTGAAAAAGCAAAAGCAATTGCTGCAGCCAATCAAATTCATTTACATGAAGGTGTATATGTAGGGGTTACTGGACCCACATTTGAAACCAAAGCAGAATATAAACTAATTAAAAATGTAGGAGGTGATGTGGTGGGAATGAGCACTGTTCAAGAAACCATTGCGGCAGTTCATTGTGGTATGAAAGTATTTGCCATGAGTGTAGTGACTGATTTAGGCATTAGGGAAGATAATAATGTGATTACTCATGAAGAGGTATTGGCAGCAGCGCATGCTGCAGAGCCAAAGTTGACTATTATTTTTAGTGCATTGTTAAAAGAAATTGCTTAAAACTAATAAGGCATGTCTTTTGTGAAATCAATTTTATTAGGTTTGGTATTATTGACATTGATTCAATTTGAATTAAATGCGCAAAGGCCTGGAGGTTTTACTCGACCTGGCATGGGTGGTGGTATGGGTGGAGGCTTTGGCGGCGGCATGGGTGGAGGGAAATCAAGTGATTCATTGCAAAAGCGAGATCAATTTGCTGATTCTATTACTTTGTATTATAAATTATACAATAGCAATGAAGTGCTGCAATTAGATTCAAGTATTAATGATTTTTTTGTTCATTTTCCCTTGCCTTATACCAGCTATAATCTAGGAAATTTAGGAACTGCTTCTAAATCCTATTTATTTGAGCCAATCCAAAAAGGGGGTTTTGACGCTGGCTTTCATGCCTATGATAGATATTTTTATACTTTAGAAGGAACTCCTTTTTATCAAACAACACGCCCCTATACCGACTTTGGATATTTAATAGGGGATAAGAGTGAGCAAATGATTGAAGTAAAGCATACTCAAAATAAAAAACAACAGTTTAATTTTTCTTTTGAATATCGCTTTAGTAATTCGCCAGGTAATGTTAAAAATCAAAATTCAAATTTGAATAATATGCGGATTACGGCTCATTTTCAATCTAAGCGTAAACGATATGAGTCATTTTGGGTGATGCTTAGTAATAAAGCAGCTTCTTCAGAAAATGGGGGGTTGATAAAACCTTCTCTTTTAGATAGCTTGTCGTTAAACAATCCTTATGAGCTAGAAACAAGATTAGGGGTGAGTGGCATTGCCTTTTCAAATCCATTTAATACTTCTATAGCTACAGGAAATATCTATAAGAGCAATACATTACTATGGCGTCAAACTTATGATTTCGGACAGAAAGATTCTATAGTTAAAGACACGGTAGTCATTCATTTATTTTATCCGCGATTGAGGTTTCAAAATGAAATAAAATATGAAAATAGTGAGTATTCTTTTTTAGATAATGCGCCTAAGGCAGCGAACTATGCAAACTATTTTAACTTTAACACGGATACCAATTCTATCATTAAATTTGTAGATGCATGGAGTGTTTTAACCAATGAATTTAGTCTTATAAGTTATCCTCAAAAAAATAACGCCAATCAGTTTTTACAATTAGGGCAAGGGTATAGTATTTTAAACACTATTTTATCTAATCAGAAAAAATGGAATAACTATAACATTTATACTTTTGGAACCTATAAAAATAAAACAAGAAATCAACTTTGGGATTTGTTAATAGCTGGAAAATTATTTTTAAATGGCTACCATGCTGGCGATTATGATGTACAATTTTATTTGTCAAGACTTCTTTCTTCCAAGGGAAATTATTTAAAACTTTCCTTTCAAAACAGTAATCGAACCCCTTCTACTAATTTTTTAGGAATTACTCAGTTCCCTTTAATAGCTTTAAATGGTATTCAAAAAGAGAATATCTTGAATTTTAGTGGTGAAACAGGGAATCGTAAAAGCGGATGGAAGCTAGCAGTCAATTATGAACTCATTAATAATTTTAATTATTTTTCTAGCGGATATCAGCCAGCTGTATATTCTAAAGCATTTAGCTATTTACGTGCACAAGCAAGTAATAAAATTAAATTAAGCACCCATTGGAATTGGTACAACGAGATGAATGTTCAAGTAGTAGATCCGTCAGCGCCAGTAAATTTACCTTTATTGTTAACCAGACAAAGGCTTGCATTTGAAGGGAATTTTTATAAAAATCTTTTTTTATCTACCGGGTTAGAGGTTATTTATCATACCGATTACACAGCAGATTATTACATGCCTTTAACCGGTCAGTTTTATATTCAAAATGACTACACCTTACACAATAGGCCCACTGCCAATGCCTTTTTAAATTTCATGATTAAGCGTTTCAGAGGCTACGTTCGTTTAGAAAATTTAAATACCTTATTATCAACAAGTTCTGCATTTGGGGACAGATATAATTTTTCTTCCAAAAACTACCCAGGTACAGGCACTTGGTTTAGACTGGGGGTTTGGTGGAATTTTATTAATTAAAGTAACTACAAACACCTTATTTTTGTATTCAAATTAAAATGATTTAAAATCTATTTATATGAAAAAAAATATACTATTTATTTTAGTAATTATGATGGCTTCTTTACAATTGAATGCGCAAACTACCACTACTGTTAAAGTATCAGGTAATTGCAACATGTGTAAAGGACATATTGAAAAAGCGGCCAAAGAAGCTGGAGCTGCTACTGCAAGTTGGGACAAAGTAGCCAAGGTGTTAAAATTCACTTTTGATGCAGCTAAGACTTCTACTGATAAGATTGAAGAAGCGGTTGCAGCAGCTGGGTATGATACTGAGCATAAGAAAGCAAGCACTGAAGCATATACTAAACTAGATGAGTGCTGCCAATATGATCGTATAAAAAAGCCTTAGTAGCATTTTAACTTGTATTTTTCATTCATTATACGGCCTTTCAACGCTTATAATAGGCATTAATTTATTGCGATAGCTAAAGCTTAATCGCTAATAAATTGTACCTTTAAAGGGTGAGAAAAGCAGCAATCATATTACTAACTTCTTTGTACCTTTTAGGTGCTACGGAAGCCTATCAATTGCTCAAGCTTCCCTTTTTATTTGAGCATTATAAAACACATCAAAAATATACACAAGGTTTAACTTTTACGAAGTTTATACATAATCATTATTTTACTACTGCTATTGATTACAATTCCGATTATCAACAGGACATGCAGTTACCCTTTAAGTCGTCCAATAGAGCAATTTCTTTATTAAATTTTGATAGTTTTTTTATTTCAAAGCAATCTATTGTACCCGTAATGACATTCAATGTTAGAATAAAGCATTTGCTTTTTGATGACAAGGATTACGCCTCCAATAAGTTGAATAATATTTTCCAACCACCTCGAGCTTTGTTATTTTTTTAGTAATTTGGATTACTAAATTTTCTCATGCAAATTCTTTGTAATTATTTCATTATTTTGAATAAGACTTTTTATGTTAAATAAAATAATTGCCTATTCTATTAAGAATAAGCTAATAATAGGGTTGTTTATCATTTCACTGGTTGGCTGGGGAGCCTACGAATTAACCCAATTGCCAATAGATGCGGTGCCTGATATCACCGATAATCAGGTGCAAATAATTACTGTATCGCCTTCTTTGGGAGCTACTGATATAGAAAGGTTAGTTACGTTTCCCATAGAGCAAGCTTGTAGTAGTATTCCGGGCACAAAACAAATTAGAAGCTTTTCGCGATTTGGGCTTTCATTAATTACGATAGTTTTTAATGATAAAGTTGATATTTATTGGGCAAGGCAACAAATTAGTGAGAAGCTACAAAAAGTACAACAAAGTATTCCACCTGGCACTGGCTCGCCAGAGTTAGCCCCAGTCTCTACAGGTCTTGGAGAAATTTTTCAATATGTAGTCAGGCCCTTGAAAGGCTATGAGGGAAAGTTTGACGCGATGCAATTAAGAACTTTGCAGGATTGGGTGGTAAGAAGGCAGCTTATTGGAACCCCAGGTGTGGCTGAAGTAGCCAGCTTTGGCGGTAAACTAAAACAATATGAAATTGCGGTACGTCAAGATCAATTAAAAGCCTATGGATTAACCATTTCTGATATTTTTACTTCCTTAGAAAAGAACAATCAAAATACGGGGGGTGCTTACATTGAAAAAGGACCTACTGTTTTATATATTAGAAGCGAGGGCTTGACCACCAATTTGGATGATATTGAAAAAATAGTTGTAAAGCAATTAGAGAATGGAACGCCACTATTAATAAGAGACATTGCTAAAGTTCAATATGGTTATGCCATTAGATACGGTGCGATGACCTATAATGATGAAGGCGAAGTGGCGGGGGCTGTGGTGATGATGTTAAAGGGGGAAAACTCCTCTTTGGTGGTAAAAAGAGTAAAAGACAAAATAGCTGAAATACAAAAAATGTTACCAGAGGGGGTTGTTATTGAACCTTTCTTAGATAGAACTAAAATGGTCAATAATGCTATTAGTACGGTGGAGACAAATTTATTAGAAGGAGCTTTAATAGTCATTTTTGTACTTGTTTTTTTTCTTGGCAATTTGAGAGCTGGATTGATTGTTTCTTCAGTCATTCCCTTGTCAATGCTTTTTGCAATTATATTAATGAATTTATTTGGTGTGGGGGGTAACCTCATGTCTTTGGGGGCTATTGATTTTGGATTAATTGTAGATGGATCTGTAATTGTAATTGAAGCCATCTTGCATCGATTTGCGCATTCAAAACATTTTAGAACACTATTGAATGTGAATCAAGAGGAGATGGATGAAGAAGTAGGAAAGTCAACAGGGGCAATGATTAAGTCTGCTGTGTTTAGTCAAATAATTATATTGATAGTTTATTTACCCATCTTGTCATTAGAGGGGATTGAAGGTAAAATGTTTAAGCCTATGGCCTTTACCATTGCATTTGCGATTTTTGGCGCCTTTATACTATCTATCACTTATGTGCCTATGATGGCTGCTTTGTTTTTGAATAAAAAATTAAATCACTCTAAAAACTTTACAGACAGATTAATGATTTGGTTAGAAAGAGCCTATCAGCCATTGTTAAAGAAAGTGTTGAATATTCCTAAAACAGTTATAGTTTCTACTGTAGTTTTATTTTCAATTTCTGTTGTTTTATTATTGAATATGGGGGGCGAATTTATTCCGCAATTGGAAGAGGGTGATTTTGCAGTGGAAACAAGAGTGTTAACAGGGAGTAATTTAAATAATACGATAGAATCTACACAAAAAGCTTCCAAACTTTTAATTCAAAACTTTCCAGAAGTGCAAAAAGTAGTTACAAAAATTGGTAGTGCAGAAATACCAACCGATCCAATGCCTTTTGAAGCGGCAGATATGATGGTGATATTAAAAGATAAAAAAGAATGGACCTCTGCAAAAACTTTTAATGAGCTAAGTTTAAAAATGACAAAAGTATTAGAGCAAGTGCCTGGTATTACAGTGGGATTCCAATTTCCAGTACAAATGCGCTTTAATGAATTGATGACTGGTGCTAGACAAGATGTGGTTTGTAAAATATTCGGAGAAAACTTAGATAGCCTTACTCAGTATGCAAGTAAATTAAATGAAATTATTAAAACAGTAGATGGGGCCATAGATATTTACGAAGAGAAAGTAACTGGTATGCCACAGGTGGTTATTAAATACAATAGAGATGGTATGGCCAAGTATGGACTTAATGTCTCAGACATTAACAAAGTAGTGAATGCCGCTTTTGCAGGCCAAATAGCCGGACAAGTGTATGAAGAAGAAAAAAGGTTTGACATGGTGGTACGATTAGAAGGGGAAGCTCGAAAAAGTATTTCCGATATTCAAAATTTGTATGTTACTTCTGCTAAGGGGCAACAAATTCCTTTATCCTATGTGGCCGGGATAGAAGAAATAGAAGGGGTCAATCAAATTCAAAGAGAAAATACTAAACGAAGAATTATTGTAGGATTTAATATTGCTGGAAGAGATGTGCAGACCATTGTAAATGAGTTGCAGTCTAAAATTAAGGATCAATTGAAGTTGCAGAAAGGCTATACTATTGTTTATGGGGGATCTTTTGAAAATATGACTGCAGCCAAAGACAGGCTAAGTATTGTTGTTCCTATTGCATTGCTTCTCATTTTTCTACTACTGTATTTCGCTTTTGGTTCTGTGAAGCAAGGCCTATTAATTTATACGGCCATTCCTTTATCTGCTATGGGAGGGATAATTGCATTATGGGTGAGAAATATGCCATTTAGTATTTCTGCTGGAGTAGGCTTTATTGCTTTATTTGGCGTAGCCGTCTTGAATGGGATATTATTAGTATCTGAGTTTAATCGATTAAAAGCCGAGGGATGGCATGATTCAATAAGGATTGTTATTCATGCAACCAAGTCAAAACTAAGAGCAGTACTAATGACGGCATTGGTTCCTGCCTTAGGATTTATACCAATGGCCATAAGCACTGGTGCTGGGGGAGAAGTGCAAAAGCCATTAGCAACTGTCGTTATAGGAGGACTTATTATATCAACTATGTTAACGCTGTTTGTTTTACCTGTGATGTATTTACTTTTTGAAAAATGGACACGGTATATAAAAATAAATAAAAATATAAGTCTTGTTATATTGGCCCTATTTTGTGTAATAACTACAGGGACTGCTCAAAGTAAAATAACATTAAATGACGCAATAGAAAGTGCTATAAAAAATAACGCCTCTTTAAAAGTGGCTGCCATGGAAGTAAATTATTATCAAGCATTAAAGAAGAGCCATTTAGATGTTGACAAAACACTTATTGATTTTGGGTATGGAAAAATGAATGGCTTTCAAAACGATAATAGAATTTCTGTTTCTCAAAACATTCAATTTCCGGGTGTGTATACAAGTCAAAGTGCGATTAATAAAACCAACTTCTCCATTAGTGAATTATCGAAATTACAAAAAGAAATTGAGCTAAAGGCGGCAGTAAAAAGGCACTATTATAATTTACTATTGTTGCAAAAAAAGAAGCAGTTGTTATTAGAAGCTGATAGTATTTATTCCTCCTTTGCCAGCAAAGCAAAACAACGCTTTGAGTCGGGGAATACAGATGTGCTAGAAAAAATTACAGCAGAGAGTCAATTAGCTCAAATATCCAATCAATTGCAATTATTAACTACAGGCTATGAGGTAATGTTGAATCAATTTAATACTTTAATTAATTCTAAGTTAACTCGTATTCCATTCGCTGAAAATAATATCATTGAGCTACAACGTATTCCAGATATATTAGCGGTCCCGGAAACGCCCCAAATTAAAATAAGCCAACAAAAAGTTACCCTTGCCGAAAATCAACTTAAACTTGAAAAAGGAAAATTACAGCCTTCTTTTAATGTTGGGTATATCTCTTCTACCATTATTGGTTGGCAGCCCACTACTCAAAATACAGAAAAATATTTTGGACAAGGATACAGGTTTAATGCTTATAATATGGGGTTATCGGTTCCATTATTCTCTACAGCGCAACGTTCTAAGATAGCTGCAAGCAACATTAGTGTTCAACAAAATAAATTAGATCAAATTGCGGTTGAACAGCAGTTCACTTCCAATTTAACTAATCTGGTGACTCAGTATTTTCAAAATAAAAAACTTGTCAGTCAATATCAAAAAACAATTTTACCTAATGCTAATCTTCTCATTGAAGTAGCTTCAAAAAAGCTTGCTGCTGGGGAAATCGGCTATTTAGAATGGGTAATGATTGTGAATCAGGCCATACAAATTCAAAATGAATATTTTAACTATGTTCAACAATTAAATGACGGCGCTATTGAAATAGAAAAAATAAGCACAAATAATTAAAGATAAATTTATGAAATCAAACAAATTAATTTTACTTGCTAGTATGGCTGTATTGCTGGCTTGTAATGGAAATAAAAATGACAAAGTAGAAGCTGCTACTAATCAGAAAGTTGACACAGTCGTTTCGCAAGTAGTTACTTTAAATGCCGAGCAATTAAAAAGTGCAAATCTTTCGTTTGGGTTAGCTCAAACGAAGGCCATGCATAAAATTTTAAAAGTAAATGGATTAATTGATGTACCCCCCAGTAATATTGTATCCATCAGTATTCCTATGGGAGGCTATTTAAAGAAGACAAGTTTGATTCCAGGTATGCTTGTTAAAAAAGGGAACTTATTGGCTGTGATGGAAGATCCTATCTATATTGAATTACAGCAGGACTATTTAACTTCAAAAAGCAAATTAACCTACCTCGAAGCTGATTATATTAGACAAAGAGATTTAAATGCAACAAAAGCAGTTAGCGATAAAATATTTCAATTAGCAAAGAGTGACTTTGAGAGTCAAAAATATTTAGTGAAGTCATTAAGTGAGAAACTTAAGCTTTTGGGGATTGATCCATTATTGTTAAATGAAAATAATATTTCAAGAGCTATTAATTTCAATTCCCCTATTAATGGTTATATAACGAAGGTAAATGTAAACATTGGTAAATATGTGAACCCTACAGATGTACTTTTTGAAATTATTGACCCAAGTGATTTGCATTTAAGACTTATTGTATTTGAAAACGATGCTACTAATTTAAAGGTGGGCAATAAGGTAAGTTTTTATATTAATAATAATATCAATCAAAAGTACTTAGCCACCGTGGCTGTGATTACGCCTAATATCAATGAAGAAAGAACAACGGATGTGCATTGTCATTTAGTCAATGAAAACGTACACTTATATCCAGGTACTTTTGCCAACGCGGAAATAGAATTGAATAATGCAAAAGTAAATGCATTGCCAGAAGAGTCAGTAGTGAAATGGCAAAATAAACCTTTTGTTTTCGTAAAAATGGATGCCAGTAACTTCAAAATGGTTCCGATTGAAATTGGTGTTTCCAATAATGGCTTTGTTGAAATTAAAACTGATTTAGGCAAACAGGAGGTAGTACTAACTAATGCTTATACTTTATTAATGCAATTAAAGAATAATCCCTCTTAGGAAAATTTATATTTTTTCAAAATAAGCTAAACTGCCGCCTACCCAGGTGGCAGTTTTATTATAATCTACTCCAATCATTTTTCCTTTACTTAGCCGAGCTAAATTCATTGTGGCTATATACTTTTGTTTAGCTTGGTCCCAGAAATAAAATAACCTTATTTCTGCTTTTGCAGGGCCTGTTGGCGTTTCAATGCATTCGGCGTAATGAACTTTTTCTTGTAAAATCCAATGCGCAGAACCTTTAAGCTTTTCAATATCTCCAGGTTGAATGTCTATAATAACGCCTTGCCCTGCGAATGAAAAGAGCGGCTTTAGTATATAGTCCTGTAAATTTTCAGGAATGGCTGCTAATTGATGAACAAACAGTGTGGTAGGAACAAGCGGGTGCTTTAAAAAAGGCATTAAAAATTTACTGATTCTAAAAAAATGATTCGGATGCGTTACCCAGCTGATGGCTAAGTCATTTAATAATATTTTACCTTTTTCTTGGATGGCTGCTGGTTGCTTATCAAGTTCATCCATGATTACCCGATTGTAAATGCGGTCTATTTGAATGCTAATTCCATTTCTTGTATAAAATAGTTGATTTCCTTTTTGCTCTAATTCCGTGATACATACAATAGGGATTTTTAATAATTTTTCGGTACAATAAAAATCAATTCTCGTTTTTTGTTGGTGTGGGTAAAGTTCGAGCAGCACCGTGTGCTCGCCTTTGGAGCCACAAATTATTTGTTTTAAATGACCGATGTATTTTTCTTTATTATAACCATTTAAAAATGGGCTGTAATTTTCTGGTAATTCATAATTTGCACTCAAGGCTTCTTCTTGAAGTAATTCAAATGCAAATAAAGAAGGAAATCCTTGTAATTCTATCAATTTGGGCACCAATTCATCCTTTGAGTTGTTGGCTATAGCAAAATCCATGACAATACATGCTGGGAAAGCGGGCTCATTAGGAATATTGGCTTGCTGTTCTAAAGAGGGCTGCGTATTTGCTTTAAATGGGTTACTCAAAATTTCCCCATTGACATAATCACCCAATTCAAGCAATAAGGAAGTGAATTTTTGATCAATAAAAATAGGTGTTTCGGCTATTTTAAAATCTAGGGCATTGGGGTAGCTATTGGAAATAGAAGAAAGGTAATTTTGATACTTTTCTTCAGTAAAGGCATCATTAAAATTTTGTCTTAATGTAGGAATCATATCTTTTCTTAATTCAATGGTATTTGCATAGCCCTGTCTAGAAAATTGGGAATAAAGGTGGTAGCGGTCTTTTGAATTTTATTTGGATCACCTAATTGAGACATGATCGTTTCCCATTTCTCTATGCCAAATTCATCAATAATTTTATTTTTTAAAATGGGTTCTTGAAAAAATCCTTCCAAGGCTTCTGCTTCTCCTTCCGGATGAAATTGAACGCCAATCATATTTTTGTTAAAACGTATTGCCATGATGGCTCTTTCTAATGGAACCTGAGGCCTTATTTTTTCTAATGCTATTATACTTGCACCCATCTTTACAAGTGCTTCGTCATTGGGGGCTATAATTTGATACTCCCTGCTTTCTAAAGCATAAAAGGGATCTTCTAAACCATTGAAAATAACATCTTCGGTCAATGGATGAATGGGTAAAATACCAATTTGCCTTGATTTTCTTAATGTAATGGTCCCTAAATTAAAATGCCTACAAGCTAATTGGAAACTATGACAAATTAAAAAAACTGGTTTGCCTAAAGCCATCATTTGATCCAGCCATAGGGTATATTTTTTATCCCAGGGTTCATTTTCAGAGTCTATTGGTGAACCAGGTCCTCCAGACGAAATATACATATCAAAATTTTCATCTGGAATTTCACCTACTTCTCTTAATTTAAAAATAGAGTAGGCGATAGGTAGGTTCCTTTTGGTACTCCATTTGTTCAGGATACTTACAATACAATCCATACCCACATTGGTATTTCCATCATACATGTCGATGATAGCAATGTTAATGAGGGGATTCGCCATTATAGGTAACTTAAATTAGTTTTTGGCGTAAGTGCTAACAAAGTTTCATACATCAATTGTATCGTATCAACAATATCCTTTTTATGAATCATTTCTACAGTGGTGTGCATGTATCTTAAAGGGATAGAAATCAAAACTGATGGACAACCGTCATTGGCATAAGCAAAACTATCGGTGTCAGTTCCTGTACTTCTACTTAAGGTTCTAAATTGTACAGGAATTTTCTTTGCTTTTGCAGTTTCTTCTACAATGGCTAATAATTTATTGTGGATGGCTGGCGCATAAGCAAGAGAAGGGCCTCTTCCACATAAGATATCTCCTTCAATAGCTTTGTTAATCATAGGGGTGTGTGTATCATGCGTAACATCGGTAATAATAGCAATATTGGGCTTGATTCTACGGGCAATCATCTCTGCGCCACGTAATCCAATTTCTTCTTGTACTGCATTAACAATATATAATCCGTAAGGGAGTTTCTTTTTATTTTCTTTTAACAAACGAGCTACTTCAGCAATCATAAATCCACCTACTCTATTATCAAATGCGCGGCCAATAATAAAATCATGTGCCAATTCATCAATGCCTTCTTGGTAGGTGACTACTGCGCCAATATGAATGCCCAAAGCTTCCACTTCTTTTTTTGTTCTTGCGCCACAATCCAAGGTTAAATTATCCACTTTAGGTTGTGGTTCTTTTTGTTCTGGATTGCTTAATCTGGTATGAATGGCAGGCCATCCAAATACCGCTTTTACAGGCCCTTTTTTCCCATGAATCCAAACACGCATGGATGGCGCAATTTGATGATCAACGCCACCATTTCTTTTTAAATGTATTAAGCCTTGGTCGTTGATATAATTCACAAACCAACTAATCTCATCAGCATGTGCTTCAATGACTACTTTAAATGGGGCACTAGGATTAATTACCCCTACTGCCGTGCCATAAGGATCCGTAAAAGTGGTATCTACATATTTAGTTAAATAGTCCAACCAAATTTTTTGTCCACTGGTTTCAAATCCCACTGGAGAAGGATTATTAATATAGTTGCTTAAAAATTGATAGGAGCTTGCGCTAATCAATTCTTTTTTTGCTTTTGAAACTGGTTTTTTAGGTGTAGATTTTGCCATAAAGATTGTTTAAAATTGTCTTATGCAAGATACTACTTTATGCGATTATTTGTCTAGTTCGAAAGGAACTGCTTTTTATGGCTAGATATTGGATACTTTTGCAAAGTATAAATAATGACGAAGTGATCGCAGCACCTATAGACATTCAACAATTATGGAATTTGCCAAAGGAAAATTTTCTTAGGGTAAGTAGAACTGTATTTCAGTGGCAGGCAAAGCACAATGAAGTGTATAAGCAATGGGTGCAGCTTAATAAAGCCTCAGCCAAGGAGCTGATCACTATTCCTTTTCTTCCTATTTCTTTTTTTAAAACGCAGGAAGTAATCATTGGTCCTAAGCCCATTACCTTATTTGAAAGTAGTGGGACCACTCAAGATATAGTAAGCAAACATTGGGTACAAAATACTGCCTTATATGAACAAAGTTTTTTAAATGGATTTGAATTGGTTTATGGCGCGCCAAGTAATTATTGCATCATTGGCTTATTACCCTCTTACTTAGAGCGTGCCAACTCCTCATTGGTCTATATGGTTAACCAACTTATTCAAGCATCTGGCCACGAGGAAAGCGGATTTTATTTAGACGACTTTAAAAAGTTAGACGCTGTATTAAAGAAGTTAGAAAATGAAAAGCAACAGGTATGGTTAATTGGGGTAAGTTTTGCACTAACCGATTTTGCAGCAGCGTACCCTCAAAAATTGGTTTACACCACTGTGGTAGAAACGGGTGGAATGAAAGGAAGAAAAAAAGAATTAACTAGAGAGGAATTGCACGAAGTTTTAACAACTAATTTTGGAACGCCTACTATTCATTCCGAATATGGGATGACTGAGTTATTAAGTCAAGCCTATGCCATTAAGGAGGGAGTATTTAAATGCCCCCCTTGGATGAAAGTATTGGTAGCGGACGAAGAAGATCCGATTGAATTAAAAGAAACAGGAAGGGGCATTTTGCATATCATTGATTTAGCCAATTTGTATAGTTGTAGTTTTATTGCGACAGAAGATCTTGGAGAAGTATACGATGATGGAAGTTTCAAAGTATTGGGCAGAATAGATAGTAGTGCAAGAAGAGGCTGTAGCTTATTGGTTGTTTAATTTTTAAAATGTTTTGCTAGTTCCTGAATATATTTAGATTCTAAGCCATAATTGTATTGCCTCTTGTCAACACTGTCTCGACTTTTCACAATTAGTGGTAAACTTTGTTGAGTGGCCAACTTGTATTTTTGATTTATTTTTAAGAAATGGTCACTTCTGCTTTTATTTTGTGTGAGTGTATCTTTTTGTTGAACACCAATAATTTTATTAATTAATTTAGGAGCAATTTCCTCCCCTTTTAAATGCTGCTGATAAAGAATTTGAACTAACTCTTTCTCAACTATAGTAAGGGAATTCACGAAATTGTCATTCAAAATAGTAGCTACTTCCTTTGGTACACTTTTTTTTCTTTTTCGATATAAAACAAAAAATATAAATAAAGAAATAATGATTAAAATATATACATTAGGCGTAAAAAAAGGGATGAATGTATTTAAATAAAAAGATACCAAGAAATTATTTTTTTTATAAATATAATTTGTTTTTTTAAAGTCAAAGTCTGCCTTACTAAGGTTAAAAGTGTCGTAACTGGTATTAAAATTTTGATCTAGTTTTACGAGATAACAGGTGTTGCCTAAATTAAATTGTAAATGTTGGAAAGGTTCTCTAGAGTTATACAAGTAAAGCCATTTTTGTTTTGCCTCCCTGTTTTTAGACTCATTGATTTTACCGAAGGAATTGTTCTTAAAATCTAGCCAATGTAAATCAAAAAAATGTCGCATAATTAAAAGGCTATCCATTTGGTAGGTATAATAATTATCCTTGTTAAGCATTTCTATTAACTCAGGGTTGGTAGCTCCTAAATTACTCCAAGTATGGGTAATGAAATTAAATTCAAAACAACTGTCCACTACTTTTATATTTAAATCGGAAGGGGTATTTTGCAATTTTACATACCCACTGGCATATAATTTATGCTCACTGGCCGCTAATTTGTATAGAATGTAATTTTCAAATCCATCAAATCCATTTAAGAGTTGATTACTGGGATACAATTCCCATTCATGGGTTTTGTTGCTAAAATAGGTAATGATCCCCCTGATATGCCAAAACCCTGCTCCCCCATATTGAAAAAGGGTGTCATGTAGCATAAAAGTATAGCTACTAGAATTAACCCCTGAATGTATAGTGGAGTCTATTCTTATTAATTCATACCCTTTTTTTGACTTTTTTACCTCAAATAGTTTACCAGATGCCAAGGGTTGTATCCATATTTGTTTCTTTTGTTTTACCAAAGCAATATTTCTATGTTCTCTTTTGTCTAACCCAAAATCGTATAAACTTGAACTTAGTTGAAGTTTTAAGGAATGGGTACTATCCTTGAATAAGATATCAAGTAATGCAATATCCTGTTTTTGGAATTTGGTAGATCCATTTTTTGACTGAGCATTTGCTTGATTGAATGCTGCCCCAACTAATAAAAAAATTAAAATTTGTTTGAACCCCATGTATCAAAAATATAAAAAAATATACAATAGGTTTATTTCTTATCTGTATTTATAATATTTTATATTTTATAAATACGTAAAACTATATTTAATAATTAGTTAAATTAAATATTTATTTTTCATTATAAAGTATAAAAATAATTTGGGATGAATATATGTCAATAAGCATATTTGTACCCTCAGGAAAAAAATGATTAAACGTATTAATAATTTATTAAATATTATTAATTAAAGATAATTATCCTTTGGGGGAAGGATAATCGGGGTGATTGGGATTCGTCTTGGTCACCCCAAATTTTTTAGGCTAATTTATACTGCTACATTAAAATCACGTAAAGCATCATTCAAGCTAGTTTTTAAATCGGTACTTGGTTTACGTTGACCAATAATTAAAGCGCAGCTTACTTGATAGTCTCCTGCAGGAAATGATTTACGATAGGATCCTGGAATGACCACACTTCTTGCCGGCACACGGCCTTTGTATTCAATGGGTGCAGCCCCACTTACATCTATAATTTTAGTGCTTTGGGTAAGTACAACATTGGCTCCTAAAACGGCTTCTTTTTCTACATGCACTCCTTCTACAACAATACATCTGCTACCAATAAAACAGCCATCTTCTATTATTACAGGGCTGGCTTGTAATGGTTCCAAAACACCACCAATACCTACTCCACCACTTAAATGCACTCCTTTTCCAATTTGAGCACAACTGCCCACTGTAGCCCAAGTATCCACCATGGTGCCTTCATCAACAAATGCACCAATATTTACATAGCTAGGCATTAAAACCACATTCTTGGCTAAATAAGCACCATAACGAGCCACTGCATGAGGAACTGCTCTTACTCCCAAAGCGGCATAGTTCGATTTAAGTAACATTTTATCATGAAATTCAAAAGGGGCTAATTCCCATGTTTGCATGGGTTGAATAGCAAAATACATTAGAATAGCTTGTTTTACCCACTCATTCACTACCCATAGATTATCCTTAGGTTCCGCTACTCTTAATCGGCCTTTGTCTACCTCTTCAATGACTGCGCGAACTGCATTGCTATATGTTTCGTCTTTTAATAAACTACGATCGGCCCAAGCCGCTTCAATCTTATTTTTTAATTCCATTTTTGTTATTTGTACAAAATTACAAACAAGACAAGAATTAGGAGCAGTTTCTTTTGCACAATAATGAAATCGTTTATTTACAAGGATTGATTAATTTGCAACATGTTTGCTTACGAGGAAGATATTCAAGCTTGTATCCATGCGCTTCAAAAAGGAGAGCTTATATTGTATCCCACCGATACGGTTTGGGGTATTGGTTGTGATGCCACCAATGAAGCAGCGGTGGCTAAAGTATTTGCATTAAAACAAAGAATAGACACCAAAGCCATGATTATTTTGGTGGAAGAGGAACAATCCATTCTTAATTATGTGCAAGACGCCCAATTACAAGTGTTTGATTATATTAAGGGAATTCATAAGCCTACTACGGTGATCTATCAAAAAGCAAAAAATTTGGCAAAAAATTTAATAGCAGCGGATGAATCTATAGCTATTAGAATAACCAAAGACCCTTTTTGTAAAACCATCATCAAACAATTGGGACAACCATTGGTAAGTACATCGGCAAATATTTCTGGTTATCCAACCCCTTTGTGTTTTCAGGATATTTCATTAGATATTATTGAAGGAGTTGATTATGTGGTAAAACATCGACAAGAGGATACCGAGTTGCAGCAGCCTTCTTCTATTGTTAAATGGAATGAAAATGGGGAATTAATTATCATTAGACCTTAAGATAATCCATGCAAAAAATTTTAGTCATACAAACTGCTTTTATTGGAGACGTAGTGTTGAGCACTGCTTTAATAGAATCTTTGCATGAACAATATCCCTTAGCGGCGATTGATATTATGGTTCGTCAAGGCAACGATTCTCTTTTTACGCAACATCCATTTATCAATGAAGTGATTGTTTGGAATAAAAAAAAGAAAAAGTATATTCATTGGTTACAGCTTTTATTTAAAATTAGAACATCTAAGTACGACGCTATAGTGAATGTGCAGCGTTTTGCTGCTACTGGTTTGTGGACGGCTTTGTCAAAAGCAAAATTCAAAATTGGGTTTGATAAAAACCCATTTTCTTTTTTATT